>NZ_JABBWW010000099.1:0-781 GCF_014161385.1 Microbispora sp. H10670
ATGGCGTGCCGGTATCCGGGTGGGGTGTCCTCGCCGGAGGATTTGTGGCGGCTGGTGTCCGATGGTGTGGACGCGATTTCGGATTGGCCGGCTGATCGTGGCTGGGATGTCGAGGGGTTGTTCGATCCGAGTGGGGAGCGGCCGAACACCAGTTATGTGAAGTCGGGTGGGTTCCTGCACGAGGCGGCGGAGTTCGACGCCGGGTTCTTCGGGATCTCGCCGAACGAGGCTCTGGTGATGGATCCGCAGCAGCGGTTGCTGCTGGAGACCTCCTGGGAGGCGATGGAGCGGGCGGGGATCGACCCTGGCTCGCTGCGGGGGTCGGCGACCGGGGTGTTCGCCGGGATGATGTACCACGACTACGCCGCCAACGCGAACACCGGGTCGATCGCCTCGGGCCGGGTGTCGTATGTGTTCGGGTTCGAGGGCCCGTCGGTCACGGTCGACACCGCCTGCTCGTCGTCGCTGGTGGCGTTGCACCTGGCCGGGCAGGCGCTGCGGTCGGGGGAGTGCTCGCTGGCGCTGGTGGGTGGTGTGGCGGTGATGGCCACGCCGGAGGCGATCATCGAGTTCTCCCGCCAGCGCGGACTGTCCCCGGACGGCCGCTGCCGGTCGTTCGCGGCCGGCGCGAACGGTACGGCGTGGGCCGAGGGCTGCGGTGTGCTGCTGGTGGAGCGGTTGTCGGACGCCCGTCGGCTCGGGCACCGGGTGCTCGCGGTGGTGCGGGGTACGGCGGTGAACCAGGACGGCGCGTCGAATGGTCTGACGGCGCCGAACGGTC
>NZ_JABBWW010000100.1:0-707 GCF_014161385.1 Microbispora sp. H10670
TGGCAGCCACGAGTGGGTCCAGGAGTTCGTCGAGATCGTCGATCTCTTGTGTGAGCTGCTGGTGGCGGCGGGCCAGCGACCGCAGGGCAATCTTGGCGGCTGTGGCCGCACTCGCGGCGTCGGCCCGCTCCGCCGCAGACCCGCACACACCTTGATCAATTCCTTGACGGGCAGGCGGCGCAGTCGTTCGCGCAGTTCGTCGGGAGCGGTGACGATCAGGGCTTTGATCTGGCGTTGGGCCTCCGCGCGCTGGTCGACCGCCGAGCGGCGGGCCACGCGGAGGTTGCGCAGCGCCTCGATCCGGCCATCGCGCTGCTTGGGGGTGCCGGTCCTGTCTCCGGCCAGGGCGGCCTTGGCCGCGGCGATGGCGTCGATCGGGTCGGACTTGCCCTGGAAGCGGCGCGTCTTTCGGTTGGGCCGGTCGACCTCGACCACTTGGACGTGCTCATCTCGCAACAGCCGCGCGAGCCCGGCCCCGTAGACACCCGTCCCCTCGACACCGACCCGCACCAGTCGTCCGAAGGAACGCATCCAGGCCAGCAGGGCGGTGTAGCCGGCTGGGCCGGCCGGGAAGCATTCGGTGCCCAGCACGCGCCCTACCTGGTCGATCACGGCTGCGGTATGGGTGTCTTGGTGAGTGTCGACTCCACCGGCGACTTCGATACTCGCCGGGTCTTGGGGTGTAATGGGGGTCATCGTCGTCCTGT
>NZ_JABBWW010000101.1:0-593 GCF_014161385.1 Microbispora sp. H10670
AAGACCGTGGTCGGGTTCACCGGATCGTCGATCTGGCACACCCTGGCCATGTTCCCCCCGGTGCCGCCGTCGATGATCGAGGCCGGCTACGCCGACTTCGCCGAGCGGTTCAACCCGATCCTGGACGTGTTCGACGAGGTCGGGGTGCGGTTCGCGCACGAGGTGCACCCCAGCGAGATCGCCTATGACTACCACACCACGCTGCGGACGCTGGAGGCGATCGGCAACCGGCCGGCGTTCGGGCTGAACTGGGACCCCTCGCACATGGTGTGGCAGGGTCTCGACCCGGCGGGGTTCATCCTCGACTTCGCCGACAAGATCTACCACGTGGACTGCAAGGACGCCCGGGTCGCCACCCGTGACGGGCGGCGGGGCCGGCTGGCCTCCCACCTGGCCTGGGCCGACCCCCGCCGCGGCTGGGACTTCGTGTCCACCGGCCGGGGGGACGTGCCGTGGGAGGAGTGCTTCCGCGCGCTCAACCACATCGGCTACGACGGCCCGATCTCCATCGAGTGGGAGGACGCGGGCATGGACCGGCTGCACGGCGCACCCGAGTCCCTCGCCTACATCCGCGCACTCAACGCCATCACCCC
>NZ_JABBWW010000102.1:0-592 GCF_014161385.1 Microbispora sp. H10670
CTGCCCGTCGAAGCCGTTGACGCCGACGACGAACGGCAGCCGCGCCTCCTCGAAGTAGTCCACCGCGGGAAAACTGTCGGCCAACCGCCGGGTGTCGACCAGCACCACCGCACCGATCGCCCCCCGCACCAGGTCATCCCACATGAACCAGAACCGATGCTGACCCGGCGTACCGAACAGATAAAGAATCAGATCCCGGTCCAGCGACACCCGCCCGAAATCCATCGCCACCGTCGTGGTCGTCTTGTGCGGCACCAGCCCCACATCATCCACACCCGCCGACGCGTCGGTCATCACCGCCTCCGTCGTCAACGGCACGATCTCCGACACCGCCCCCACGAAAGTCGTCTTGCCCACACCGAAACCCCCCGCGACCACGATCTTCGTCGAGGTCAGCCCCCGGCTAGAGCCTGCGAAGTCCACTGAGCACCCTTTCCAGCAAGTTCAGATCCGGCTTACCCGCCTCCAACTGCGGCTGATGCACATGCACCAACCCCTCCGCCGCCATGTCCGCGATCACCACACGAACCACACCCAGCGGAATCCGCAGCAACGCCGACACCTCCGCCACCGACCGCACCTGACGGCACAG
>NZ_JABBWW010000103.1:0-580 GCF_014161385.1 Microbispora sp. H10670
AAGCCCGTGGCCCAACCACTTGTGGGGGGAGCGGTCGAAGGTGGGGCTGGCGATTGGGACGAAGTCGTAACAAGGTAGCCGTACCGGAAGGTGCGGCTGGATCACCTCCTTTCTAAGGAGCACCGGCTGGCCGGGTCATCCATAGGGTGGCTGGGTTGGTCCATGTCGCGTTCACCGGCGAGTGTCCGGTGCGTGGCGAGCTCATTAGTGGAGCACTGGTTAGTCAGCTGGTCGTGGTTGCCGGGTCGGTGAGTACCGTCCCAGCTCTCCTTCGTGGGGGGTCTGGGGAGTGGGGAAAGCGGGTGCCGGGGGTTGGGACTGGTTGAGCACACTGTTGGGTCCTGAGGGAACGGACCGTTCGCCTGGCCACCGCGGTTGTTGCGGTGGCTGCTTGGTGAAGGGTCTGTTGTCCTTCTGGGGCTGGTCTCCTGCCATACCGGCTTCCGCTCTCCTTGTGGGGGGTGGGGGTGTTTGGTGGTGGGGTGGGCTGGTTTGCCTGGTTGTTGTTTGTGAATTGCATAGTGGACGCGAGCATCTTTGTGGCCAAGTTTTTTAGGGCACACGGTGGATGCCTTGGCAT
>NZ_JABBWW010000104.1:0-570 GCF_014161385.1 Microbispora sp. H10670
TGGGTCAGGACTGGTTGAAGAGGGAGAGGGTGAGGGTGGAGTGGTATTCGCCGGCGGCGACGTCGACGGGGGTGCGCAGGGCGAGGTCGGCGTTGACCTTGGAGGTGCCGATCTCGGTGGCGGAGTCGGCGGTGGAGACGAGGAGTTCCTGGCCCTTGAGACCGACGGTGGGGGCTCCGGAGCCGTCGGACACGACGGAGGAGACCGGTTCGCCGGCGGCGACGGCGCCGGTGGTGGTGTCGGACAGCAGGCGGGGCTTCCAGCCGAGGTATTCGGGGCCGATGGGGGCGGTGCCGGTGGCGGTGGCGGTGAACGCGCTGGCCTGGCCGACCACGGCCCAGAATTCGCCGTCGGGGATCTCGGCGGGCGTGCGGGTGTCGGTGACGGTGACGGTGGGCAGGGTGCCGACGAACTGGCGGGCGGCGGCGTCGGAGCCGTTCTCCTGGAGGGAGACGCCGTTGTTGTCGGCGACGGTCATGGAGATCTGGCCGGGGGTGGTGGTGGGGGTGATGGTGACCGAGACGTCGATGCCGGCGCCGGGGTCGTCGGCGAGGGCGGGGGAGACGCCGA
>NZ_JABBWW010000105.1:0-566 GCF_014161385.1 Microbispora sp. H10670
GTGGGGTGGATGCCGTCGATGAGGTCGCCGGTGGTGAGCTTGCTGTGCATGTCGACCAGGTGGACGTGCTTGCCGCTGTTGACCTTCGACTGCACGATGCCGGGGACGGCGGCGTTGAAGGTGCGGGCGGCCGACTCCTGGCCGGAGTTCGACAGCGGGATGATCGTGGCGACGAACACCTCGGCGTTGGGCGCGGCCGAGGTGATGTGGTCGATCAGGGTGGACAGCCGCTGGGGGGCGGAGGAGACGTTGTAGTTCTGCAGCACGTCGTTGGTGCCGATGTGCAGCAGCACGGTGCGGGGGGTGTAGCTGCGCAGCCAGCCGGTGATGTTGGCGTCGATCTGGTCGATCCGCCAGCCGGGGTGGCCCTCGTGGTCGTGGTCGCCCAGGTTGCCCGGCCCGTTGTACTGCGAGCCGACGAAGTCCACGGTGTAGCGGCCGGCGGCCAGGCGCTGCCACAGCCCGATGCGGTAGCCGCCCGGCACCTGGGTGCCCTCGGTGATCGAGTCGCCCAGCGGCATCACCCGCACCCCGCCGTTGGACTCCGCGCTCGCGGCGCCCGCCCC
>NZ_JABBWW010000106.1:0-563 GCF_014161385.1 Microbispora sp. H10670
GTGGAGCTCAAGGCGGTCGAGCCGACCAACGACATCAACCAGCAGATCTCGGCGGTGGAGTCGCTGATCCAGGCCAAGGTCAACGCGCTGGTGATCCTGCCCAACGACGGTGAGCAGCTCAACCAGGTCGCCCGTCAGGCGATGGACGCCGGCATCCCGGTGATCAACCTGGACCGGGTGTTCCCCGACAAGCTGTCGTACCGGACCTGGATCGGCGGCGACAACTACGGCATGGGCGTGGCCGCGGGTCACTTCATCGGCAAGACGCTGAAGGACAAGGGTGTGGCCGACCCGGTGATCCTGGAGATCCAGGGCATCGCGACGCTGCCGCTGACCCAGGACCGCAGCAAGGGCTTCGAGGACGCGCTGAAGACCTATGGTTTCAAGGTGACCGCCAAGCAGGACGCGAAGTTCACGGTGGAGTCGGGCACGCAGGTGGCGAGCAACCTGCTGCAGGCGCACAAGAAGATCGACGCGATCTGGAACCACGACGACGACCAGGGCATCGGTGTGCTGGCGGCGATCAAGGAGGCCGGGCGTGAGGAGTTCTTCATGGTCGGCGG
>NZ_JABBWW010000011.1:0-240607 GCF_014161385.1 Microbispora sp. H10670
CATCGGGTAAGACCCACCGGCACCGGCTCAACCGAGGCGGCGACCGGCAAGCCAACAAAGCCCTCTATCTCGTCGTCCTATGCCGTCTGCGCTGGGACTCCCGCACCCGCGCCTACATGGAACGACGAACCAAACAAGGCCTGTCCAAGAAGGAGATCATCCGCTGCCTCAAACGCTACGTCGCCCGAGAGCTCTACCGGATCATCACAGCGAACGATCAACAAGTCGCCGCTTGACATCCATAGGAGCATCCAGCCTGAGCTATACCGCGATCGGTTCGTAACGGGTGTGGGCGTCCTGCCCGGGCGGCGAGCCGGGGGCGGGACACCCGGCCTTGGGCGACGCTTGGGACGGGCGGGGTTGCCTCCCGTCCCCGGCCAGGGGGACACCGGGGACGGGACGGCGGAGGCGGCCCCTGCGGGAACAGGACGTCCAGCGCGCCGGGCCTGCCGGTACACGGTCGCCGGAACCACCCGACCACCCCGACTACGGAGACCACCGTGACCACGGAGGTGGCGGTGGCGGCGCGGCGACGGACCGCCGCACTCCCTACGGGATCTTCCGCAGATAGCGGGCCGCGGCCCAGCCGGGGATGCCGTCGGCGGTGTCCACGGCCACCCAGCCGTGGTCGGCGGCGCAGGCTCCGGCGATGGTGCCCTGAGCCGGGCCGATCTTCCCGACGGGGACGTGACCGAGCCCCGCGCTCTCGCGGACGTTGAGGTAACCGCCCTTGTGCACGTGCTTCAGGCGGTAGGCGCACGACAGCGAGGGCCGGCCGCTGAGATCGAGCCTGTGCAGGTAACGGGCGGAGGCGAAGCCCGACGCGCCGTCGGCGGCTCTCACCGCGATCCAGCCGTGGGTGACGGCGCAGGCCCCGGCGAAGCCCCCGTCGGACACCCGCAGCCTGCCGACGGGGGCGTGCCGGCGCCCCGCGCCCTCGCGTACGTGGAGGAAACCTCCCGCGCTCACGCCCCGGAGGCGGTAGGCGCACACGCGTCCGGGGGCCTGCCCGGCCTGGCGCGCGGCCTCCTGACGGGGGCCGGCGGCCGCGTGCCGCCCGGGGCGCTCCGGCGGGCGGACGGCCTCCCGGTGCGGCACGGTGGCCACCGATCCGCCCGGTGCGGGCGGCCGGGCCGCCGCGAAGCCGTACGCGGGACGGCCGAGCCACCCCGCCGACGCCCACCCCGCCGAGGCCCACCCCGCCGAGGCCCACACCGCCAGCGCGGGAACGACGATCCTGGCCACTCTCACGATCTCTCCCTTCGGGTCGCGTCGCTCGACGCCCGGCGAGGGGACCCAGGCCTGCTCCACTCACCCGAAGTTGTGATCTGATTACCGTCCGTTTACACCTCGCCCGGCGCCGGGGCCGCATTTTTTACCCGGCTTCGCATCCGGCGCGGGTTCTCACCCGCCGTGGCCGCCGTGGAAGGGCGTGGTCACCCCTTCGTACGCCAGGTGCAGCATCATCCCCAGGTCGGCGTGGCTGAGGTTGTGGCAGTGGTTCATCCACAGACCGGGGTTGGCGGCGCGGAACGCGACCTCCCACACCTCCCCGGGCCGTACGTCGAAGGTGTCGAGCCACAGAGGGCTCCCGGTGGGGGCGCGGCCGTCACGCGCGAGCACCAGCACCCGGTGACCGTGGAGATGCCAGGGATGGGTGTCCCTGCCCCGGTTGACCACGGTGAGACGGACGAGGTCGCCCTCCGCGACCACCTGGGTGGCCACGTGCGGATAGGCGCGGCCGTTGATCGTGTGCGCGTAGATGGGCAGTCCGTCCCCGAGCGCGAGCCCCCGGTCGAGCACGAGCGTGAACCGCCGGTCGAAGCGGGACCGCGACGTGTACGGCGTGGACGCCGGCGTGCCGTATCGGGTGAGGTCGAGCTCCGGCCACCCGGCCGCCGCCGCGGCGTCCTCGGCGTCCGTGACGTCGCCGGGGTGATCGGAGCGGGCGGTGGGGCCCGCGGTGCGCTCGGCGCCGGGAGCGTCGTCGGTTGCGGAGCCGTTCCCGGCGCCGTTCCCAGTGCCATGACGGGGGCCGTGACCGGGGCCGCTCGCCGCGGTCGTGAGCCGTACGGCCTCGGTGCGGTCGTCCACCCGCAGGACCACCGGGCCGGACGGCATGGTGAAGGCGAGGTCGTACCTGCCGCCCGCCGGGAGCCTCAGCCCGGCCCGGCTCAGCGGGCCCGGCCCGCTCAGGTCCGTTCCGTCCACCGCCACCAGCCGGTAGACCGTGCCGGCCAGGGTGAACCGGTGCGGGGTGTTGTCGGTGTCGACCAGGCGGAGCCGCACCGGTGTGCCCGGCGCCACCTCCTGGAGGACGGGCTGGTCGTGGTCGCCCACCACGGTCGTGCCCGCGAAGGTGTGCACGGGAAGCGTGAGATCCACGCCGGTGGTCGCGGACCCTCTCGGCTTCACGACGAGCATGCCGTAGAGGCCCATCCGTACGCCGATGTCGGACACCTCGTGCGTGTGGTACCAGTAGGTCCCCGTCTGGGCGGCGACGAACCGGTAGACGAACTCACCGCCCGGCGGCACGGCCTCCTGGGTGAGTCCCGGCACGCCGTCCTCTCCCGAAGGCACGTCGTAGCCGTGCCAGTGCAGGGTCACGCCCTCCGTGATGTCCGCGTTGCGCAGCCGCACCTCGACGAGGTCGCCCTGTTCGGCGGTGATCGGGGGACCGGGAACCTGTCCGTCGAAGGTCCAGGCGGCCACCTTCCGGCCCGAGGACAGCGTGACCGTCGCCGTGCGCGCCGTCAGCGTGAACCGGCGTACGGTCCCGCCGGGCGCGGGCGCCGACGGTCCGCGCAGATCCGTGACCGGACGGACGGGAGCGGATGCCTGGGTGGACATGTCATGCCCCGGCATGTCGTGGCCGCCCTCGGCGGTGGCCGGGGCGACTGCTCCGGCGGTGGCGGCGACCGGGGTGGCGGCTTCGGCGGTGGCGGCGGGGAGGAACGTGAGGGCCCCGCCGGCCAGGGCGGCGACGGCCGTCGCCGCCGTCGCCGCACGAAGCAGCGGGACCCGCGGGGTCATCGCCCGCCAGGTCAGCAGTACGGCCCCCGCGACGACGGCCAGGAGGATGAGAGCGCTGCCGGGCTCCGCCGGGTACCCCAGCAGGAACGTCTGGACGGGGCCGGCCGCCGCCGCGTACCCGGCCCCGAGCAGGGGGACCACCACCGCGGGCGACCTCGCGGCGTCCCGGCCGGCCTCCGAGGCCGCGCGGGACGCGGCCAGCAGCCGCGGCCCGGCCGTCACGGCGGCGACGACACTCGCCGTCAGGAGGAGCGGCAGGGCGATCGTGACCTTCTCCTGGACGAACCACCAGCCGGCCCCGGCCAGCGCGAGAACGGACCCGGCCCGGGCCGGTGACGCGACCAAGGCCCCCGCCATCAGGGCCGCGGCCGTCCTCGGGCGTCGGGCGGCGGCCGCCGCCCCCGCGCCCACCCACGCCGCCGCGGCCAGGACCGAGACGAGCAGGTCGAGCACCATGAGCCGGTCGGTGGTCACGACGCGCGCACCGCCGGGCCGTCCACGGCGCCTTCCTCGACCCGCGCGGGGCCGGCCGACGCGAGCCGACGGGCCCGGCCGAACACCGTGCCGCAGACGCCCATCACCGCCATGCCGTTGAGGGCGTGCAGCCCGAGGATCGCCAGGGAGAGCGGGGTGGTGTTGCCCGCGGCGTCCTCGAACGCGCCGCCGAGCACGACGATCAGCGCCTGTACGACGACCAGGCCGACCGGCAGGACGGTCAGGCCGATCAGCCGTCCCGGCGCCCGGGCCGCCGCGGCGGCGGCGGTGGCCACCAGCGACAGCACGGGGATGACCAGCATGCCGTTCATGCTGTGTGCGGCGAACGAGGAGTCGTCCTGTGGTTTGTCGAACGCGCCGACTGCCGCGAGGTACATCTGGACGACGGCGGCGGCGAGCAGCAGTCCCGCGAATACGGCGTAGACCTTGCGCACGGCGGTGCTCCCTTCGATGAGCGGACTGTGGGGATCACCGGGATCGTGTCCCATGTCGAACCGGCGCGTCGTCCCTCCGTGAGAGACACGTCGGCTACCGCTCGGGGAGTACGCGGGCGGACGTTCCGTCCACCCCGGCGGCGCTCCGATCGTCGCCGCCGGGGGCCGCCCGCGTCGTCGCACGCCGGAAGGCGCTTGCGGCTACCGCCGCCGCATCAGCGGCGCGTCCCACTACCGCTCGGGGAGTACGCGGTCACTGCGGCCAGTTGGCGATGATGCCGGGGGTGATGGCGTCGCTGTGGCAATTCAGCGTCGCGCGGCGGGCCCGGTCCACGACGCAGACCTTGACGTCCACGCGCTTGATCTGGCCGTCCGACGACAGCCGGAACGTGCTCCGGGGCGCGCAGGTCGTCCGCGGCAGGGCCCAGCCGGTGCCGCCGCCGATGTAGTGGAAGCGCGCCCGGACATAGGCGCAGTGGCCGCCGTGCGCGTCACGGTCGTGGAGGCTGCCGGAGACGACGAAGGTCTCCGCGCTGAACCGGGTGATCCAGACGTCGGCCTTGGCGTAACCGTGGTGCCCGGCCCGCGACCGCACCGGCCCCCAGTGGATGAGCGGCGCCGCGGCGGACCGGGTCCTCGCGGCCGATGCCGTGGTGGTCTGTGCCGGGGCAGCCTGGGTGAAGGCGGTCTGGGTCGCGGTCCTGGGCGTGGCGGCGTGGGCCGGAGCGGCCAGCGGGCCCACGGCCGACACGGCCGCCAGCAGTCCGCCGATGACGAGGTTCTTGCTCATGTCGGCCGACCCTAGGGCCGGCGCCTTGGAGGGACCTTGCATCCGTCTTGTCCCCGGACAGTGCGGGCCTGCCGCCTCCGCACACCGGCCCGCGCACCGGCCCGCGCACCGGCCCGCGCACCGGCCCGCGCACCGGCCCGCACGGCTCCCGCGGGCGTCCTCCCGGACGGAGGGCCGGTTGGACCAGGCGGTGCGGTGACAGGTTCGTCATCCGCCGCGCAGCAGGTCTTCGGCCTGTTCCACCACCTCGTCGACCGTGACCCCGGTCACCCACGACTCGTCGTGCGGGCACCGCCCCGCACGCGGGTCGAGCCCGCTGACGCCGCAGACCGGGCACTCGGCTGTCCAGGACATCAGGGACCGATGCCGGGTGCGGGTGAGCGGCCCGGCGTTGATGAGGTTGCCGCACCAGTAGACGCCCACGGTCGCGGTCCCCACCGCCGCGGCCAGATGCCGCGGGCCGGTGTCGTTGGAGATCACCAGGTCGCACCGTTCGTAGAGCGCGGCCAGGCCGCCGACGCCGAGGGTGCCGACGGCCGTGACGGCGGGCCGCCGCATCGCCGCCGCCACCTTCTCGACCACCTCGCGCTCCGCCTCGACACCGGTGATCACCACAGGCCGGCCGAGCCGGTCGGCGGCCTCGGCGAAGTGACGCGCCGGCCAGCGTCGCCGCGGATCGGTCGCCCCCGGGTGGACGGCCACCAGGCCGGGCGGCGGCTCGCCGTACACGCGGGTCAGTTCGGCCCGGTCGGCGTCGGTCACGGCGATCCGCGGATCGAGCGCCTCGGACGTCCCGCCGACCAGCGCCGCCACCTCCAGGTAGCGGAGGGTCTCGTGCTGGAAGTAGACGTACGGTACCCAGAGGTCGAGCCGCTCGGCGTCCGGTGAGCACAGCCCGGCCGTGACCCGGGCGCCGATCGCCCTGACGAACGGATTGGAGTAACGGCCGCCGCCGTGGATCTGCACGGCGAGGTCGAACCGCCGCTCGCGCAGTTCCTCGAACAGGCTCTCCGGGGCCGCGTGGCCGCTCGCGGCCGAGGAGACGCCCGAGATGGGCGGCAGGGCGACGACATCGTCCACCGGACCCGGCCTGCCCTCCAGGAAACGCGCGTGCCAGGACCTGGCGAGGAGGGTCAGCCGCGCCCCCGGATAGGCCCGGCGCAGCGCCTCCAGGGCGGGCATGGCGAGGACCAGGTCACCGAGGGCGTTGGCCCGCAGGACCGCGATCCGGCCCACCCCCTCGATCACGCCGCCCATCGCCGTCCCCGTCGCCGGGCCCCCGTCTCAGGGCCGATCACCGTCCCTTTCGCGGTGCCGGTCGCGGTGTCGATCGGCGGGTCGATCGGCGCGGCCATCACCGCGCCCCTGCCGCCGCCTCGAAGACGTAGTCGTAGCACTCGGCGCCGCGGTCGATGATCGTCGTCGGCAACTCCAGGTGGTAGGCCCGGCTCGGCAGCAGTCCCGCCCCGCCGTACCTCTCCATGACGCGCAGCTGCGCGGCCACGTCCTCACCCGCGTGCCGGGTTGGCACCGAGCGCCAGAAGTCGAACCCGCCGCACTCCAGCAGCCGTTCCCGGTCGTACAGCACGCAGCCGCCGATCCACGCCACCTTGTACGGCCGCCACTCGCGGGGGCCCGGGGCGCCGATGTGCTCCTGCGCGAGATGCAGCGGATTGGACGCGTTGTGCAGGGTCCACCGCCGCCAGGCCGGCGACTCCCGGCGCACCCGCTCGGGCCGTACGCCGCCGGTCCACTCCTCGTACGGTGCGAGTTCGGCCGGGCGGACGTCGTCGCGGTAGGACAGCCCGTGCAGGGCGAAGCCGACGAACCCGCAGCACAGGCCGTTCATCGCCGCCAGCAGGACCTCGATCGCCTCCGGCTCCAGCCAGACGTCGTCGTCCAGGTACAGCGCGAGCCGCCGGTCGGCCCGGTCGAGCAGGAACGCCCGCTGCTCCGCCATGCCCCGCGCGGGCAGGTGACGACGGACGTCCACGGGCCGGTCACGGTGGCCGAGGATCCGCACCTGCGCGGCCACCAGCCGGTCCCCGGCGACCGGCTCCCGCGACTGGTCCGAGATCACGACGCGGAACCCCGGCGCGGTCTGCGCCGCCAGACCCGCCAGCGTGACGGCGAGCGCACCGGGGCGATCCCTGGTGGGCACGAGAACGTCGAGGTCGGACGGGGTGAACATGCGCGGCTGATACCCCTGGGGTCGTACGGCAAACAGCGCCGCCGAGCGGCCGCCCGCGCCCCCGGCCACTACGGCTTTGGCGGCCCGTTGTCATCCGCCCGGCGGTGCCGGACATAAACAGGTGCGGGCGGACGGAGGGCGGGACATGGATGTCGGAGCAGGTGGTCAGGTTCACGCGGATGTTCGACACCTGCTACGAGAGCGTCCTGCGCTACGCGGCACGGCGGGTGGGCGAGGACACGGCCGGTGACATCGCCGGGGAGACGTTCTCCATCGCCTGGCGGAGGCTGCGGGACGTGCCGTCGCGGGACGCGGACGTGCTGCCCTGGTTGTACGGGGTCGCGCGGCGTGTCATCGCGAACGAGGAACGCCGAGAACGGCGGAGCGGGCGCCTGCTCGCCCGCCTGGCGAGCTTCGCGTGGTCCGGGCGGACGGTCACCGGCGACCACGGCGAGGACGTGGTGGCAGCCGCCGCACTGGAAGAGGTCCTCCGCCGCATGAGCCCGGCGGATCGGGAGATCCTCCGGCTGATCGGCTGGGAGGACCTGTCCGTCTCGCAGGCCGCGGTGGTCTTCGGATGCTCGTCCGCGGCCATGGCCGCCCGTGCCCGCCGCGCCCGGCAGCGCTTCCTCGCCGCCCTGCGCGACCACGGGGTGGCGGCCACCCCTCCCGGCTCGCCGCGGTCCGGTCCGCTTGAGAGGAGCGCGGGTCATGACCGATGACCTCACCGACGTACGGCGGCTGCTCGCGCCGATCGACCCGGCGCCGCCGGAGACGTTCGCCGGAGCCGCGTGGACTCCGCGGGCGCGGGCGACGCTGCGGGGCATCGTCTCCTCGCCGCCGGATGCCACCGTGAACCCGGCAGCGGATCCCAAAGCGGACCCTGCGGCGGGGCGGCGGCCCGGCCGGTGGCGCGCCTTCGACGTGGCGGCGAGGCGCAGGGCAGTCGGGCGCCTCTCGGTCAGGCGCGCGACGATCACGGGCCTGACGGCCGGGTGTGTGGCGGCCGCTCTTCTAGCGGGGATCACGCGGTGGGTCCCCGCCGACGAGCCCGCCGCCCGTGTCCCGACCGTCGCCATGCTGTCCTACCACCGATCGGGGGGTGAGTCGTCGATGACGGGAAGCCTGCCGTCCGCGCGTCCGATACTGCTGCGCCTGGCGAAGGCCGCCGGACGGCAACCGGAGCCGGTCAGACCGGCGGCCGCCGGCTACAGCTACCTGCGGCTCAACGAGTGGAACCTCAGCGTCGCCGTCTCCGGCGGTCGCACCGGCACCGCCGTCGTGCCCACGGTCACGGAGCAGTGGACGCCGCTCTCCCCGGCGGACCAGGTGCGGCGGGTCGAGCGTCGTGGCGCGCCGATCGTCATCGGGTACGGCAGCGAGCGGACGGCGGCGGCAGCCGCCGCCGGAGCCCCCGAGTCGGACGACGTGTTCGCGGCGGACGCCGTGCTGTCGAGCCGGTCGCCGGACCGGCTGCCGCTGGACGCCGCCGCCCTCCGCCGGGCACTCCTGCCGCCGGGACCCGTGCCCGCCGACGTGACCGAAGCCGAGGAACTGGTCCGGGCCGTCATCGACCTCCACAGCGAGTGGAACGTCCCTCCCCGGCTCTCGGCCGCCCTGTGGCGGATGCTGGCCGGCTGGCCGGGGCTCGGCTACCTGGGCCGGACGACCGACCGGGCGGGCCGGGCCGGAGAGGCCGTCGCCCTGGACGTGACCAGGGGACTGCCCAGGAGGCTGGTCCTGGTCATCGATCCCGGGACGGGCCGCCTCGACTCCAGCGAGGAGATCCTCACCACGGACGCCGGAAAGCTCGGCGTCGGCGTTCCCGCCGTCATCGGCTACCGGCTGTTCCTCCGCCGGGGATGGGCCCCAGACGACCGGACCCCGGGGTGAACCGGTGAGCGCGGCGGTCAGGTGGGGTGGTCGGAGAGGCGGTCGGGGCGCCGGAAACTGATCCGGCGGCGTCCCGGGCACCCGTTCGGGCCGCGTTTTCCGGCGGTGTCGTCGGACGGCTGCGGCCGCCCGTTCGTGTGCGCCGGGCCGTGCGCCTCCGCGCAGTGGGGCTCGGCCGGGCCGCCGATGGCCAGCAGGTCCGGAGGGGCGTGGTCGACCTGGAGTGTGGTGTGGGCGATGCCGTACTCGTCGTGGACCATCCGCTGGGCGGCCTGCCGTACGGCGTGGCAGTCGGAGCCGGGGGCGACCAGGATGTGCGCGGACATCGCCGGGTAGCCGGAGGTGACCTCCCAGATGTGGAGGTCGTGCACCTCGACCACGTGCTCCAGAGCGGCGGTCCTGCGGCCGATCTCGGCGGGGCTCATGCCCGCGGGGGCGGCCTCCATGAAGACCCGTCCGGAGTCGCGCACCAGGCCCCACCCCGCCTTGAGCATCAGGGCGGCCACGACCAGCGCGGCCAGGGCGTCGGCCCGGCTCCAGCCGGTGGCCCACACCACCGCGCCGGCGGCCGTGGTCGCGATGAACGCGAACAGGTCGTTCAGGATGTGCTGAAAGGCGCCCTCGACGTTGAGGCTCGACCGGTTCGCCCTGCTCAGCAGCCAGGTCGCGGCGAGGTTGACCACGATCCCGGCGAGACCCGTGGCGACCACGTACGCGCCCGCGACCTCGGGCGGCTCGATCAGCCGGCGTACGCCCTCGTAGACGAAGTAGACGCTGAGCAGCAGCAGCGTGATGCCGTTGATCTGCGCGGAGATGATCTCCGCGCGTTTGAGGCCGTACGTGAAGCCGCCCTGGGGCGGCCGGGCGGCGATCCGCATGGCCACGATCGCGAAGGCGATCGCGATGGCGTCGGTGAGCATGTGCCCGGCGTCGGACACCAGGGCGAGGGAGCGCGCGACGAAGCCGACGACGACCTCGGCCGCCATGAAGCCCAGGATGAGCACCAGCGCGGCGGTGAGCAGCCGCCGGTCGGCCTCGGCGCTGACCGCGTGACCGTGCCCGTGACCGTGCGCATGCCCGTGCCCTTGTGCCTGTCCCGTCCCGCGCCGGTGTCCCTGCGGGGGTTCGTGCCCTGTGCCGGATTCACCCATGCCGGATTCACCCATGCCGGTCTCACCCATCGTCTCGGTCCTTCTCCTCATGCGTGATGTGCGTGATCGCCAGATCGAACAGCAGTCGCACGTGCGAGTCCGCGAGGCGGTAGTAGGCCATCCTTCCCGTACGCCGTACCTTCACCACGTTGTGGGCCCGCAGCAGGCGCAGGGCGTGGGACGCCGCGGACATGCTGTGCCCGGTGGCCGCGGCGAGGTCGCACACGCACATCTCGCCGCCTTCGAGCAGCGCCGCGATCAGCCGCAGCCGTCCGGGGTCGGACAGCAGCCCGAAGATCTGCGCCAGGTCCTCCATCGTCTCCGGGCCCGGCATGACCCGCCTGACGCTCTCCACCCGGTCCGCGTCGACCACGGGGAGCGCGCAGGAATCGGCGGTCTCGATGTCCACAACGATTGAACGGTCGTTCACATGAAGAAGTTTAGGTGACCGGACCATGCTGTCAACGACGCACCGCCCGGGACGCCCGCTCCAGGGGATGGTGATGGACCGATCCACCCAGGAGGATCTTAATTCCGCAGGTGGTGCCAGCAATTGGGCCTTCACTGTTAGGAAACCTTCTTTTATATTTGCGCCACCCCCAGCAGTGAGGAGCACCACATGCGAAGAGCGCTGACCTTCCTCGCGACGGCGTCGGTCGTCATCGGTGCCACCGTGTTCATCGCCTCGCCCGCTCAGGCGCACGGGTACATCTCGTCGCCGCCGAGCCGGCAGGCGATGTGCGCGCAGGGCCGCGTCCCCAACTGCGGCGACATCGTGTACGAACCCCAGAGCGTGGAAGGACCGAAGGGGTTGCGCAGCTGCAGCGGCGGCAACGCCCGGTTCGCCCAGCTCGACGACGAGAGCAGGCCGTGGCCCGCGACCAGCGTCGGCAACACCGTCACCTTCACCTGGTCGCTGACCGCCCGCCACTCGACGAGCACGTGGGAGTACTACATCGGCGGCACGCGGATCGCCGTCTTCGACGACCACGGCGCGCAGCCGCCGGCCACCGTCAGCCACAGCGTGAACCTCGGCGGCCGCACGGGCCGGCAGAAGGTCCTCGCCATCTGGAACGTGGCCGACACGACGAACGCCTTCTACGCCTGCGTCGACCTCCAGATCGGCTCGGGCGGGACGCCCAGCCCGAGTCCGACTCCGACGCCGCCGCGCACCCCCTCGCCCAGCCCGTCTCCCAGCGCCTCTCCCACCCGCAGTCCCTCGCCGACCCCGACCGTTCCGGGCGGCACCTGGGCGGCCGGCACGGCGTACAAGGTGGGAGACCGGGTCACCTACGCGGGCGTGACCTACCGGTGCATCCAGGCGCACACCGCGCTCACCGGCTGGGAGCCGCCGAACGTCCCGGCGCTCTGGCAGCGGGTCTGACCCTGAGCCCGGCTGCTCTGACGCGGACCCGTGCTCCCCGCGGGCACGGGCCCGCGTACGGCCGTACGCGATTCAGGCGACGTGGACGTGGACCTCGGCGCCGTGCGCGAAGGCCCGGGAGTACGGGCACATGCGATGGGTCTCGTCCACCAGCCGCCGGGCGGTCTCGGGTTCGACCCCCGGCAGGCGTACGGTCACGTCCGTACTTATCGTGTAGTCGTCGGCGGCGCCCCGCTTGCGCAGCGTGACGGAGGCGTCGACGGTGGCGTCGGCGGTCCGGGTGCCCTGCCGTCCGGCGACCAGGGTCAGCGAGTTGTGGAAGCACGACGCGTACGCCGCCGCGAGCAGTTGCTCGGGGTTGGTCTCCCCGCCGGGCCCGCCCAGCTCCGGGGGCGCCTTGATGCGCACGTCGAGCAGGCCGTCGTCGGAGGCCACCTTCCCCAGGGCGGACGAGGCGCGGGCCGTGTAGAGGCCGTCGTACGATCCGTCGCCCCCGCGCTCGCCCCGCCGCTCCCGCCCCGGCCCGCCTTCCCGGACCGGGCCCGGCCGCGCCGCCTCGCCGGCCCGCTCACCTGTCCGGTCCTCCGGCTGCATGAGCCCGGTGAGCTCCGCCTCCACCCCGGGGCCCGAATAGTCGGGCCCCGGCGCCCGGTCGCCCGGCCGGTGAGTGAATCGCCGTATTTCCTCGCTCATCGCGTTTCCCCCGTCATGGATCGGCGGGTGGCCTACCCCCCTGACCTGCCCAATATCGGAATCCAGGGGCAAAAATTCACCTGTGCTACCGTCCCCGCAGGATCTGGGCGACGAGGAGTGGATCGGTATGAGCGGTGTTCGGTGGGGCATCCTCGGCACGGCGAACATCGCCGCCTGGGCGTTCCTCCCGGCGTTGCGCGAGGCGGGCGGCGGCACGGCCGCCGTCGTGGCGGGTCGCGACCTCGCACGGGCCGAGGCGTACGCCGGGGAGAACGGCGTCGAGCGTGCCGTGCGCGGGTACGAGGCCGTGATCGAGGACCCGGACATCGACGCGGTCTACGTCCCGCTCCCGAACGCCCTGCACGCGCAGTGGACGATCGCCGCCCTGGAGGCGGGCAAGGCGGTGCTGTGCGAGAAGCCGCTGTGCCTGACGGCCGCGGAGGCCGAGAACGTGATCGACGTGGCCCGCCGGTCGGCCCGCCCGCTCTGGGAGGCGTTCGTCTTCCCGTTCCACCCGCAGACGGCCCGGCTGCGTGACCTCCTCGAACAGGGCGTCATCGGCGACCTGCGGGAGATCTGGTCGTCCTTCCACTTCCGGCTTGAGGGCGCGGAGAACATCCGGCTCGACGCGGCCCTCGGCGGCGGCGCCCTCTACGACGTGGGCTGCTACTCCGTACGGTTCGCGCAACTGCTGTTCGGCCGCGAGGCCGTGGCCGGTCACGCCGCCACCGTCAAGGGCGAGGCAGGGGTGGACATCGAGACCGCCGGAGTGCTCGAATTCGATCCCGGCCGCCTGCTGCTGAGCTGCAGCTTCGACCTGCCGTCCACGACGTACGCCCGGCTGGTCGGCACCGGCGGGGAGATCCGCCTGACCAATCCCTTCCACCCGAAGCCGCACGACGTGCTGGAGGTCTGGCGCGAGGAGCGGCTGGTCGAGCGGCACGAGCCGGGGGAGGGTTCGACGTTCTCCTGGGGCATCCGCCACATCCACGAGGTGCTGCGTGGCGAGGCCGAGCCCCGGCACACCGCCGCCGACGACTCCCTCGGCACCGCCCGCGCCCTCGACCTGCTCCGCTGACCACACCCTGCCCCGGAGCGCCGCGGACGCGGACCGCTGCATGGCATGCATGAGCGATGGCGACCCCCGGCCGTTCGACGCGGTGCTGAACGTCGAGGCGGCCCGGGCGCTCGGCATGACCGGCGTCCTGTTCACCGGTGTGTCCCACCTCGAAGCCGCCCTCACCCCGCTTCTCGGCTGACCGTCAGGCGAGCGTGGTCAACCAAGGCTCTCCCTGGGTCTGCCGGTCGAGTCACCCTGGGTCCCGCTGCGCGCCTGTTCTGCTTGGCTGTTCAGCCGTACCAGGCGACGTGAATGATCTCCACCAGGCGTCGATACTCGACGATCAGGTAAGTGACCATGCCAGAACCGCCGTCCCCGAACGTCTGTGTCCGCATCGGGGCGTCGGGACGCTCTCTCACGAAGGGGTTGCCGCTCCACGGTGCGACTTGGAGGAACACGGTCACCTCGTGGAAGGCCCCGAGCGCTTCCGCGGGAAGGGCGGTGATCTGCTCGTCTACCTGTTTGCTCTTGCCGACCGAGTACATCTAGAGGCCGAGATCCACGCCGAGCTGGGACGCCCGTTCGGCCAGGACCTCCCGCAACGGTCTCCCCGGCACGTATTCGCCGCCCTCGATCTGTTCTTGCACGCGAGCGCCGTGTTCCAGGACCGCTTCGTACTCCCCGGCGGCCTTCATCCTGGCCATGTGCCACCAATGTGCGAGCAGGGCGTTGACGGGCGCGAGGTCCAGTTCTTCGGTGGCCTTGGCCATGGCCCGCCGATAGTCCACGTCGAAGTAGTCGCGATCGGCCGGAGGAAGGCACGCACGGATGTTGCGTGGAGTCCGATCGGCCATCAGGGACTCCACGATCTGGTCAGGGCTCCGACCGCTGGTCATCTCGTGCGACTCGGCTGTCATGTGCTTCCCCCTCACGATCACGGTAGCCCTGGGCGACACCTCGAACCGAGCTTAACCGTCAGGGCCGACAAGCCTGGCGGAACCTCGGGACGCTGGTGCCGGAAGATGTGACGGGATGGATCTGCAGCGTGACGGCACCGGAGAAGGCGGCCTGCCCGTCAGGGGTGCTTGCCCGCGAGGGCGAGCTGGGTGAGGTAACGCTTGACGATGCGCCCGCCGTACCGGCCGTCGATGAGAGCCGCGATGCAGCCGAGCAGCCCCGCGCGGGCCTCGGCGGGCAGGGCGCGGTGGCCGGAGTAGGTATTGAGCAGGTCGAGATACTCCCGCGTCGTGTAGGCGTGGTCCCACTCGTAACGATGGAACCGCACCGGCCCGAAGCGGCCGGAGTCGTCGATCTCGCCGCTGTCGTACGGGATGTCGTTCGCGGGCGTCAACCGCAGGCCGGGCGGCGTGGCGGGGTCCCACCGCTCGTAGCAACGCTGCACCTCGGCGAAGAACGCCTCGCTGCCACCGGCGACGTGCTCGGTCGAGACGACGGCCAGCAGGCCACCCGGTCTCAGGGCGTCGGCCGACCTGCCCACCCGTGTGGCGGGATCGAGCCAGTGGAAGCTGGTGGCGGCGAAGACGACGTCGAACGGCTCCGGTGGCAGCGGCCACTCCTCGAAGGCCGCGTTGACCACCTCCACGCCGGTGAACCGGGCGAGCTTGCGGCGGGCGAGTGCCGCCATCTCGGCCCCCAATTCGACCGCCGTGACCGCGCAGCCGCGCCCGGCGAGGGCGACCGTGGCCTGACCGGTGCCGCAACCGATCTCCAGCACCCGGCTGCCTTGGGGAATGTGCTCGAACATCGCGGTCGGGTAGCCGGGCCGCGTCCGGTCGTACAGGGCGGCGTCCTCGGTGAAGGTACGGCGCAGCATCAGCCGGTCGTCGTCGTTCACGCCCGGCTACCGGAGCAACGGGTTTCGCGGTTGAAGAGCGCCTGCCTTGTCACACCTTGTCACGTTACCGGCCACGCTTCCGACGTTCATGTCATTAGTTCGCGCCCGAGCCGGGGAGGTCGAGTCGGCCCGGAATGTTCTTGGCGACACGTCGCCCGTTGTCCGCGAAGGCCAAGGGCAGGCAGGGCTGTGCCGGCGGCGCGCAGGACGGGAGGGTCCGCGGCTCAGTCGCGTACGACGCCGGCGATGACGGTGTTCACCATCTTGTGCACGGCGTCGGCCTGGGGCGGACCGCCGTCGCGGTCGGCGAACAGCAGGTGCGAGGCGCCGAGCAGCGTGGGAGCGAGCGTGTCCACGTCGGCGTCCGCCGCGATCCGGCCCAGATCGCGCTCGGCGGCGAGGTAGGCGGCGAGCATGGCCGCGGCCTCCGTCAGGAGCGGAAGGCCCTGGCCGGGCCTGGCCTGACGTAACCGGGCGCGCAGGCCGTCCCGGGAGATGATCAGGCCGACGACCGCGACGGCGACTGAACCGAACAGGTCCGTCAGCACGTCGGTGAGGTTGCCGGCGACGGTGCCGGTCCCGGCGGACTCGCGCAGAGCGGCGGCCTGCCGGTCGAGCCTGGCGATGCCGTCGAGCACCAACTCGGCGAGGAAGGCGTCGAAGTCGGCGAAGTGCCGGTGCAGGACACCCTTGGCGCAGCCCGCCTCGGTGGTGACCGCCCGGCTGGTCAGCGCACTCGGTCCGTCCCTGAGCAGCACGCGCTCGGCGGCGTCGAACAACTGCGTGCGTACGTCGCGGAGGGCCACTCCCGTCGGCACCGTTCGTCCCTCCTCTCCGCCACCATCGACTTTACCGGTGCCGCCTCCTCGGTCTTCGAAGCCGGAGGACCGAGTGTGCGACTCCACCACCGTGGACGGATACGAAGGTCAGGTCGTCGCCGGGTCCGCTACTCGGTGAACAGCTCGTGGGCCGAGGTGACGGTGACGGCCCGGCGTACCCAGGTCCGCAACTGGTCCAGGTCCTGGCACTGGTGGATCCGCTCGCGTACGTCGTCGGGAACCTCCAGCCCCCGGGCCTCCAGCACGTTGAGGATCGCGTCGCCCTCGCCTTTGGCGAGCCAGTGGGAGAAGTACTTCTCGCCGAGGTGCTCGAAGTCCTGAATGGTGGTCACCATCTCCTCCAGACGCTTTGCCGTCACCATGGTAGCGAGTTGCATACTTCCCACCCGGGCGGCCGTGAAGGGTGGGATCGGGGTCCCGGTCGCGACATGGAGGAGCTCCAGCGCGGTTTCCGGCCGGTTGTGGATGAGGGCGATGGGCATCTCGTGGTCGAGTCCTGGCATGGACTACATATTACTTTGAGTGGTGGATCGATTACTCTAAGTTCGAAAACGACGCCGAGGGTGAACGCCGTTGACGAGTGGGCATGTGCCCACTATAAGTGGGCACATGCCCACTTTTGAAGGTGCACCCCACAAGGCCAGGCAGATGGCGGAGTCGTTCGGTGTGGACGCCGAGCGGTACGACCGCACCCGGCCCGCGTATCCCGACGCCATGGTCGAGCGGATCGTCGCCGCCAGTCCTGGGCCCGAGGTCCTCGACGTCGGCTGCGGCACCGGCCTCGCGGCACGGCAGTTCCGGTCGGCGGGCTGCCGGGTGCTCGGCGTCGAACCCGACGCGCGGATGGCCGCCTTCGCACGCCGCGGCGGGATCGAGGTCGAGGTGGCGACGTTCGAGGCCTGGCACCCCGCCGGACGGACGTTCGACGCGGTCGTCGCCGGGACGGCCTGGCACTGGGTCGATCCGGTCGCCGGAGCGGTCAAGGCCGCCGAGGTGCTGCGTCCCGGTGGCCGGCTGGCGGCGTTCTGGCACGTGTTCGAGCCGCCGCCCGCCGTGTCGGAGTCCCTCGCCGCGGTCTACCGGAAGGTGCTGCCCGGCTTCCCGCCACAGGACGGCGCGCCGCCGAAGTCGGCCCTCGACGGATACCGGCCGCTGCTGGACAAGGCCGCCGACGGCATCCGGGAGGCGGGCGCGTTCGGCGAGCCCGAGGAGTGGCGGTTCGACTGGCAGCGGTTCTACACGCGCGATGAGTGGCTGGACCAGTTGCCCACGTCCGGCCTGCTGACCCGGCTCCCGCCGGATACGCTGTCGGAGATGCTCGCCGAGGTCGGGGCCGCGATCGACGCGATCGGAGGCGGCTTCACCGTCGCCTACGTCACGGTGGTGGTCACCGCCGCGCGCCTCTGACCCGTACGGCGGAAATGTCCGGAGACGGAGGTGATGCTCATCGAGACGGCACCCGGCCGCCATCGGGAAATCAACTCGGTGTAATGGCGCATGGTCAGGTTCGGGTCGTAGGACGCCTCCCGACACCCGAGGAGAACCATGCGCCGGCGACTCGGTCTTATCGTCGCACTCGTCCTGACCCTTCTCACTCTCGTCGTTCCCGCCGCGGCGGCGTCGCGGCCGCTGGTGGTCGCTCATCGCGGCGCGTCGGCGTACGCGCCCGAGAACACCGTCGCCGCGTTCCGGCTGGCCCGTGACCAGGGCGCCGACATGTTCGAACTCGACGTGCAGGAGACCGCGGACCATCACCTGGTGCTGATGCACGACACGACGCTCAGCCGTACGACCGACGTGGAGAAGGTCTTTCCCGGCCGGTCGCCGTGGCGGGTCGGCGACCTCACGCTGGCCGAGATCCGCGGGCTGGACGCCGGCTCGTGGTTCTCCCGGAAGTACGCCGGAGAGCGGGTGCCGACACTCGGCGAGACGCTGCGCGAGATGCGCGGCAGCGGGCTCGGGTTGCTGCTGGAGATCAAGGAGCCCCGGCTCTACCCGGGAATCGAGGCCCGGGTGGCCGAGGAGATCGGGCGCGACCCGGGCTGGCGGGGCCGGATCGTGGTGCAGTCGTTCGACTGGGAGTCGATGCGCCGGTTCCACCGCCTCGTGCCCAGGGTGCCGATCGGCCTGCTCGGCACGCCGCCGGTCGCGGACCTGCCCCGCCTGGCGGCGTTCGCCGAACAGATCAACCCGCCGTACGCCGGTGTCACGGCCGGCTACGTCCGCCGCGTCCACAGGCTGGGGATGAAGGTCCTCGCGTGGACGGTGGACGCGCCCGCCGCCGTACGCCGCCTGACCGGCGCGGGTGTGGACGGCGTCATCACCAACAGGCCGGACGTCGTAGGGGAGGTGGCCGGTTGATGGTGTTGGCCTGACCCGGACGCGGGCAGATGTCCCTCCCGCCTGTTGAAGGGAGCAGCCCATGGGACGCGGCGTGGACTTCGCCAGAGCCGAGTCGCTGGACGACGTCGAACAGGAGCTCACCGAGGCAGAACGCGAACGGCTGCGCGAGATCACCGAGGAACGCGACGAGAACGCCGGTTAGCGCGGAGCGGGTCGTCCCGCTTCCGGAGGCCGTACGCCGGGCCGGTGCGGCCCTCGCGCATCTGGGCCTGACGCCCGACCTGGTGGACCTGGGCGAGGGCCGGGAGCCGGCCGCCTGGCACTGCCGCCTGCGCGGGCCGGACGGTGTCCCGGCGCCGTCGGCGGAGGGCATGGGCAAGGGACGGCGCGCGGAGGCCCGTGCCGGGGCCCTGTTCGAGGCGCTGGAGCACTACCTGACGGGCCCGGCGCTGTTCGACCCGGCGGCGGTGGAACCCGTCGAACCGGCCAGGATCGCGGCCGGGCCGCTGCGGGCGGACGCGTCCGCCGTCCTGCTCGACGGCCGATGCGCCGCGCCGCTGGCCTGTCATCGGTATCAGGGACCCGGGGGCGCCGTCCCGGTGCCCCTGTTCCTGTCCGCCCCCTGGTACGTCGAGGCGGACGCGGCGCGGCTGCGCGGGCGGGCCGGTGACGCCCACGACTACACCGGTCTGATGAGGTACAGCTGCAACAGCGGATCGGCCGTGGGCGTCACCGCGACGGAGGCGCTGCTGCACGCGCTCAACGAGACGATCGAACGCGACGCGCTCTCCCTGCTGCTGGTGCGCGCCTTCCTCGGCACGGGCGAACGGCCGTCGGTCGTCGATCCGCGCACCCTGCCGCCCGAGCTCGCCCGCGCCCACGCCGTGGCCGGTCAGGTCGCGGGAGCGCCCGTCCACCTGCTTGACATCACCGGTGACCTGAGGGTTCCCACCATGCTCGCCTACGTCGCGCCGACGCCGGACCGCCCGCACCGGCGCGGAGCCGGAACCTCCCTGAGCCCTGCTCACGCCGCGTGGCGGGCGCTCACCGAGCTTGTGCAGACCACGGTGGGTGAGCGCATCCAGCGCCGGGGGGACGCGGAACGGCTCGCCCGGTATCCCGAACTGCTGGCGTGCGGGCGTTTCGACCTCACCGAGCATCTGCACGCGGCCCGTACGGTTCCCTTCCCCGAGGACGGAGCGCGGCCGGGCCGTCCCCGGGACCAGCTCCGCGAAGTGGCCGCCCGCCTCGGCGCGCGCGGCTACACCCCGCTCACGCGTACGGTGGCCGTTCTCCCCGGGCGGATAACGGCCGTACACGTCGTCGTGCCGGGCCTGGAACGCTTCATGCTGGTCGTGGAGGGCAACCTCGTCCTGCCCGGCCCCCGGGGGCGGGCCGCCGCGCGGCGGCCCGATCTACCGAAGGCTTGACCTGCCCGCGCGCACATGTACGAGCACTTTCCCACACCATGCAGATGTCCTTCTTACTCTCCGGGGAGGGCGGTTCGCATGATGGCCTTGTGGAGAGGTCGAGGTGGCATCGACGGCGCAGCTCGAGGACCTCGGTGGTGCTGGGGATCCTGTTCCTGGTATTGGGCCTGCTGTTCCTGTGGTGGGTCAAGCAACCGACGCTGCCGAGAACATCGACGCGCATCAAATCGCTGAACGTCGCGACGCTCATAAGCCTGGCGACCGGCGCTGTGGGCCTGGTCAACGGGATCCTGCCGCTCATGTCCTGGTGGTTCAGGTCCAGTGGACCGCCGCCGGCCCCCACCCGCAGCGATGTCGACACCGCCAAGGACGCGCTCGCCGGTCTCGTGGCCGAGCAGTGGAAGGACGAGACGATCCTGAGGTCGCTGGCGGACCCCGAGCCCATTCCGGTGCCGTGGCGGTCGACGGAGCACGCCGAGCTGATGGACCACCCCCGCCTGATCGCCAAGGATTTCGTCAGCTTCCCCAGCCTCAACGCGGACCTCGCCGGCATGGCGGCCGACTTCCGCGGGCTGCGATGCCGCCGCCTGGCCATCATCGGGGGCCCGGGATCGGGCAAGACGACCCTCGCCGTGCAACTGCTGATGGAACTGCTCCGGACCCGGCTCCCCGATGAGCCCGTTCCTGTGCTGCTTTCGGCGGCGCGCTGGGACACCGAGGTCCATCCCCGATTACAGGACTGGCTGGCCGACTGCCTCGCCGTCGACTATCCCGCGCTGACGGCGGACGAGTTCGGCCCCGACGCGGCGAGGACGCTGGCGGCGCGCCGCGAGGTCCTGCCGGTCCTCGATGGCCTGGACGAACTGCCGGGGCAGGCGCGGGCAGGGGTGCTCCTGGCGCTCAACCACTCGATGGGCGACCACGACCAGTTGATCCTGACCTGCCGTACGGAGCAGTTCGCCGAGTCCGTCGACCTGCTGGGAAACGTGCTCACCGCGGCGGCGGTCATCGAGCCGGGGGAGATCACCGCGGAGACGGCCGCCGACTACCTCCAGGCGTGCCTGCCGCCCAGGCCGCAGTTCGCCTGGATGCAGGTGCTCAACGCACTGAGAAAGGGGAACGCACCGGCCCTGGCCGAGGTCACCGCGACCCCTCTGGGCCTGTGGCTCGTCCGCTCCGCCTATGTCGTCACCCGCCAGGACCCCGCGCCGCTGCTCGAACTCGGGCGGGCGGACGCGGCCCGTCTCTACGACCACCTGTGCGACCGGTTCATCCCCGCCCTCGTCGGCTCGCGTACGCCCGCCGCGGACGCGGCCGAGCCGTTCCGGCCCCGGCACGCCTGGGACCCGGAGCACGTGCGCCACTGGCTCGCCTACCTGTCGGGCCAGATCCTGACCGCCGGGGAGGACACGCGCAATGTCGCCTGGTGGCATCTGGCGCGGTACGCCTCCACCAGGACGGTCCGGCTCATGGTCGGCGTCGCCAGCGGGATTCTGGTGGCCATCCTGATCACGGCGGTGACGCACACGCCGTCCGCCGGAGTGGCGACCGGCCTGCTGTCCGCGATCGCCGTGTTGCTCATGACGAGGTCGTGGTTCACCGAGCCGCCGGGCCACGCCGGCTTCCAGGTGCGCGGACGGATGTCCCTGCTCGGCCGTACTTTGGCGGACGCCGTGGTCGCCGGCCTGATGGGCGCGCTGGTGGGCTGGCTGTCGAGCGACTACAAACCCGACGGGGCGCTCAAGATCGGAATGCTGTCCGGGCTTACATACGTGCTCACCGTCGGCCTGATCCGTTGGGTCGAACACCCGACCAGCACCGCGACGGCGCGCTCTCCCCGGTCGACCTGGCGCGCAGACCGCAACCTCACGCTCATCCGGGCGCTGTGCGGGCTGGGCGTCGGTCTGACGGTCGCAGCCGTCGGCCTGGTGGCCAAGCTGAATCCGCCGGCCGTGCTCGTGGGCGGACTGCTGCTCGGGCCGCTGTTCGGGCTCATACTCGGCAGCCACCACGCCTGGCTCGCCTACACGCTGACGATCCCGCGGCTCGCCAGGCGCGGACGGCTGCCGCTGCGCGCCATGTGCTTCCTCGACGACGCCCACCGCCTGGGCCTGCTGCGCACCGAGGGGCCGTTCTACCAGTTCCGCAACGTCGAGTTGCAACGGCGCCTGGCGCGTGACCACACACTCGAGGAGCGGAGGGACTCGCCATGACCGAACCGACCCGGTTCCCGGCCCGCGACCTGTGCGGGACGATGCTGGTGCACCGCAGGCTGCTCAACGAGAGCATGACCTATCGGGCGCGGCGTGCGGCGATCGAGACCCGGGCCCTGCGGTACGAGCAGGGGCGGCGTGGCCCCGTCCGGACCGAGGTGGTGACCATCCCGGTCGTCGTGCACGTGGTGCACGACCGGGCCGTGCCGGCCGACGACATCGCCGACGAACAGATCCACAGCCAGATCGAGGTGCTCAACCGGGACTTCCGCGCGGCGAATCCGGACGTGGCGAAGGTGCCGGACGTGTGGAAGGCCCTGGTGGCGGACGCCCGGGTGGAGTTCCGCCTGGCCACGCGCGGGCCCGACGGCGAGCCCGCGACGGGGATCGTGCGCGTCGCCACCGACCGGCACGACTTCACCGTGGACGACGGCGTGAAGTCGGGCGCCACCGGAGGATCGGACCCGTGGCCGAGCGACGAGTACCTGAACCTGTGGGTGTGCCGGCTTCGCGGGGGCCTGCTCGGGTACGCCCAGTTTCCCGGCGGTCCGCCGCAGACCGACGGCGTCGTCATCCTCAACACGGCCTTCGGGACGACGGGCACGGCGGCCCACCCCTTCGACGGCGGCCGTACGGCGACCCACGAGATCGGCCACTGGCTGGACCTCTACCACGTCTGGGGAGACGACGACGGCGCCTGCACGAGCGACGACAAGGTCGCCGACACGCCGAACCAGGCGGACGCGAACTACGGGCTGCCGGCTTTTCCCCGCGTCACCTGCGGCAACGGCCCGAACGGCGACATGTTCGTGAACTACATGGACTACACCGACGACGCCGGCATGTTCATGTTCACCCGAGGGCAGGCCGCGCGGATGAACGCCTGCCTGGAGGGCGTGCGGGCCTCTTTCCTCGTCTCGCCGGCGGCGAAGGAGGCACCCGCGAAAGAGGCACCCGCCACCGAGGAGCGCCTCACGCGGGCGATGCCGGAGATGTGGCATCCCAGCCACGACGGGGACGTGGAGCGGCTGCTCCAGGACAGCGAGCGGCTGACCACCGAGGTGCTGAACGACATCCGCGCCGCGATCGGCATGGTCGGCGGCCACCCGGACAGGTGAGCCCGTGACGGAACCGGACATCGGCATCGTGGGGGAGTGGCTGCACTCCTACGAGGAGGACACCGGCGACGCGGAGGTCTACCGCCCCGCGCGCCATCCGTTCCGGCCCTCTCGCCGTCCGCGCCGGGGCCTGGAGTTCCGGGCGGACGGCACGTTCGTCGAGCTCCGCCCCGGTCCCGCCGACCGCCCGCGGCCGGTGACGGGCCGCTGGCACGCGCGGGAGAGCGGTGTGCGCGTCGTCTTCCCCGAAGGCGGGCGCACCGACCTCACCGTGCTGTCCTGCCAGGACGGCGTGCTGACGATCGCGAAGTGACGGGAGACGCCGTGGACATCGCCGACGAGGTCCGGAGAAAGGGCCTGCGCCACGCCAGGGCGGCAGCCGTACGGTATCGCCGCAGCGGCACGGTCCGGGACGAGGTGCGCCGCAGGCAGCGTGAGGGCGACGCCTTCCCCGACTCGCCGGACCTGCTCGCGGCCCGTGCCGCCCGGCTCGTCCAGCGTCAGGGAGTGCCGGTCGAGGCCGTCATGGAGGCCACCCGGGGCGTCCGCCTGGACCGGCCCGCGATGCACGAGCGCATCCTCGGCGTCGCCAAGGACCTCCAGGCATGGAGCTTCCTGCCGCGCGGGGCCCGGGCGGCCCGCACCGTCGCCAGGATCTCGGTGCGCGAGAACGGCCGGGAGCTGCCGATCGGCACCGGCTTCCTGGTCTCGCCCCGGCTGCTGCTGACCAACCACCACGTCCTCCCCTGCCCGGAGGCCGTACGGCAGGCGTTCGCCGAGTTCGACGCCCAGGTCGGCGTGGACAACACGCCCGAGGTGGCCAAGCGGTTCACCCTCGATCCGGACGCGTTCTTCGTGGCCGACGAGGGCCTCGACTTCGCCCTCGTCCTGGTCGCTCCCGAGGCCGGCGGACGGCCGGCGGGGGAGATCTTCGGCTGGAACACGCTCAGCGCGCAGCCGGGCAAGCTCGTCATCGGCGAGCCGGTGAACATCGTCGGCCATCCCGGCGGCCGGTTGAAGGAGATCTCCATCCGGGAGAACCGGCTGGAGGTCCGTCTGGACGACTTCCTGCACTACCAGACCGACACGGAGCCGGGCAGTTCGGGCTCGCCCGTGTACAACGACCAGTGGGAGGTGACGGCGCTCCACCACGGCGGCGTGCCGAGGACCGACGACCAGGACCGCATCCTCCGTCGCGACGGCCAGGTCTGGCAGGCCGGTGACGGCGACGACGCGGTGGACTGGGTGTCCAACGAGGGCGTGCGCGTCAGCTCGATCCTGCGGCACCTGGTCACGCTGCGGCTCGACGGCGCGTGGACGGCGCTGCTCGCGGAGATGGGGCCGGAGTCGGGGCTCCTGGACGGACGCGCCGCAGGATCGGCTCCCACCGCGTCACCCGTGACGGCGCCGGCGGGGCCGGTGGGGCCGGTGGAGTCCGCGGCCACGCGGACGGTCACGCCGGGCTCGTCAGAGGCCACCACGGTGTCTCCTGACGAGCCCGGCACGACGGGGCTCGCCGCGGACTCCGCGGCGTTCGGGGGCGCCCTGCACCTGGTGTTCCTGCACGGCCGAGGCCAGCAGGGACGCGACCCCGAGCACCTGCGCCGTTACTGGACGGCGGGCCTGAACGGCGGGCTGACCCGGGCGGGACTGCCCACGATCGCCCCGGAGGACGTCTGCTTCCCCTTCTACGGCGACCGGCTCGCCGAAGCCCTGCGGCCCTCCCGCCCCGCGCCGCACTCCCTTGAGGAGATCTTCGCCGACCCGGTCGACGCGGCGGCTCCCGTGCTCTACGGCACGAGACGTCTGTACGAGCAGCTGATCGTGGAGGCCGCGACCAGGGCCGGGATGCCCGGAACCCGGCCGACGGGCGGGGAACGGGCGGACCTGGTGCACGGTGGGTTGAGCTGGCTGGCGGCCGTCACCGACCTGGACCGGCTCGCCATCGCCGCGATCTTCGCGGACGTGGCCGCCTACCTGGGGGACGAACGGGTCCGTGAGGCCGTGCTGGACACGGTGCTGCGGGAGACGCCCCGTGGCCCGCTGGTGATCGTCAGCCACAGCCTGGGCACGGTCGTCGCGCTGGACCTGCTCATCCGCCTCGGCCCGGCCGCGAACGTCGGCCTGCTCGTCACCGCGGGCAGCCCGCTCGGCCTCGACACCGTGTACCGGCGCCTGCTCGCCGGCGGCCCGAAGCGTCCCGGCCAGGTGGCCCACTGGTTCAACGCGTGGTGTCCCACCGACCCGGTCACCGTCGGATGCCCGCTCGACGACGATTGGCAGGGCGAACTCGTCGAGACGTGCGTCACCAACCCCTTGAGCCGGGCGCACGACGTGGAGGAGTACCTCGCGCACCCCGAGGTCGCACGCGAGATCGGCGCGGCCCTCCCCGCCGCGTACGCCCGAGGTCAGAAGGCGTAGCGGACCCGGCAGTACGGCAGCCTCTCGGCGATCAGGCCGGTGAGCGCGGTGACGTAGCGGCCCTTGTGGCCGGTCTTGTAACGGACGTTCCATCCGCCGGTCTGCGAGCGCTTGGGCTGCTGGAGGTCGGGACGCCACAGCACCTCCTCTGCCTTGGGATGCCAGCCGAGGTTGACCTCGTGCAGGCGGTCGTTGTGCGTGAGGAAGATGACCTCGGCGGCGAGCTGCGCGCGCGCCGCCGGGCCCAGCGTGTCGTCGAGCTGCCCGAGCAGCTCGGCCCAGTCCTCCAGCCAGCCGTCCCGTACGACGACGGGGCTGAAGTTGACGTGCACCTCGTATCCCGCCTCGACGAAGTCGTCGATGGCCGCGATGCGGTCGGCGACGGGCGAGGTGCGGATGTCCAGCAGCTTCGCGTCCGCGGCCGGCATCAGGCTGAACCGGACGCGCGTACGGCCTTGCGGGTCCCAGCCGAGCAGGTCGCGGTTGACGTACTTGGTCGCGAAGCTCGCCTTGGCGTTCGGCAGGTCGCGGAACAGGTCGACGAGGTCGCGCACGTTGTCCGAGACGGTCGCGTCCACCGAGCAGTCGGAGTTCTCGCCGATGTCGTACACCCAGGCGTGCGGGTCGACCTGGTTGGGCTCGGGCTTGACGCCCTGCCGTCCCGCGTGCCGGGCGAGATAGCCGGTGATCTTGTCGATGTTCGCGAACACCGTGATCGGGTTGCTGTAGCCCTTGCGGCGCGGCACGTAGCAGTACGCGCAGGCCATCGCGCAGCCGTTCGCGGTGGAGGGCGCGATGAAGTCGCTCGACCGGCCGTTGGGCCGCGCGGTGAGCGACTTCTTGACGCCGAGGACCAGTGCCTCGGTCTTGATCCTGACCCAGCGGGAGACGTTCGACTCGTCCCCGTACAGCTCGGGGATCCGGTGGTGCGACTCGATCTCGACGCGCTCGGCGTCGGGGAACCGCTGGAGGATCTCCTTGCCGCGCGGCAGTCCGGCCGCGGCGGGCTCGACGTAGAGGCGGCGGATGTCCAGGAGCCGGTGGCCTTCGTTCACCTGGGTGTAACAACCTGGCGGTGGCGTGACTTCCCAGGTCAATGGGCATGTGCGGGCTGGTCGAGGGGGCACGCGTACGCCGTCCTCGCGGCCAGCGTCCAGGTGCGGACGGCGGTTCCGCAGCGGCGGCATCGCTCGCGTTTGTAGACCCAGCGCTCGTCCGGCGCGTCCGGGTCGCTGACCACCTGCCCCGCGTCGCGGCCCAGCGCGAGATAGCGCACGGCGGTGTCCCAGAGCCGCCCCGCCGCCTCCGCGCCGATGCCGGCGGCGCGGGGATCGAGGCCCGTGAGGAAGAGCAGCTCCGCCCGCCAGGCGTTGCCGATCCCGGCCCACACCCGCTGGTCGAGCACGGCCGCGCCGACCGGCGGGTGGCGGGTGGCGGGTGACCAGCGCGAGCGGGATACCCCGCGAGTAGGATGCCACGGTCCGGAAAGACGTAGATCCACCTGGGAAAGGGCGGCACGTGGCGCAGAAGGTGATACTGGTTGACGACCTCGACCACTCCGAGGGCGACGATGTGGCGAGACGGGAGTTCCCGCTGCTGAACCGGACCTTCGCCATCGACCTGTGCGACGAGAACCACAAGCGACTGAACGAGGCGCTCGCCTTCGTCGAGGAAGTCCTGGAGAACGCCCGTGAGGTGAAGCAGGCGTCGCGCGCGAAGAAGGCGGCGGACGCGTCGCCGCGCCTGCGCGGTCACACGCTCACCGACGTCCGCGAGTGGGCCCGTGAGCAGGGGCTGGAGGTGCCCGCGCGCGGGAAGGTGCCCGACGAGATCCTCGAACGGTTCGTCGCGGCCCACCCCGGCGCCGCTCCGGAGGAGACCTCGGAGGAGCCGTCCACCCACGGCGCAGATTCGGACATTTCGGGATAAGTGACGCATAAGTGGACTCAGGATGCCCCATTGCTCGCAATGGGGCATCAAACACGGTAAATCGCCGTTTATCGGTCATTCGGTCTGGAAACCATGCAAGCGCGGGGTGATGGCGGCTTAACGGTCACTGAACGACATAGCTCTCTAAGAGTGGATGTCGTGCAAATCAGGCAGTTGATCCTTTAGAGGGGGACACGAATGCCCAAGCTCAAGAAGGTCATCGCCGGATTCGCATTCTCCACCGCGCTCGCCGGTGGCGCTCTCGCGCTGAGCGCCGCGGCCGCGGGCGCGGCGACCGCTCCAACCGAATACGGTTACTCGAGCCCGGCTGAAGATGTCCTGTTCAACAACACGTTCGCGAACAGCTTCGACAACTGGCGCACCACCGCCCGCAACCCGTGCGGCACCACCGGGTACGGAGACGGCTACACCACAGTCGGGGTCAACAACACCTTCGACAACAGTTTCAACGACTGGCGCACCGCCTCCTCTTATGGGGAGACGTGCGGCAGCGTCATTCCCTCGTGGAATGACTGGTGGTGGGACAACTGTCTCTGGGCCAACGCCGTCTGGGGATTCGACTGCGACAACAGCTGCTTCAGCGGCTGCCGCAACTGAACACCGGTGGAAGGTGCCCCTCCGCGGAGCGCGTGGAGGGGCACCGGCGGCGTGCGGCGCCCCGGCACCACACGGCAGGGCGTGCGCCGGGCGCCGCGGTTCGGCGGGACCGCGTCGCGCGTACGTTCGGCTCCCTGACGGGGGCCGAGGAGAACTATCGTGACCATCATGGATAACCCCCCCGAGCGTGGCGACTCGCAGACGTCGCACCTGCGTGCCTCGGACAGCAACAGGGAGCAGGTCGCCGCCCTGCTCGGCGAGGCTCTGAGCAACGGTCAGCTGAGTCACGAGGAGTACTCCGAGCGCCTGGACACCCTCTACCAGGCGAAGACCGTGGGAGAGCTCGACGTGCTCACCCACGACCTGCAGGTCGACCGGCGCCGTCCGGCCGCGACCCCGGTGTCCTACCATCCCGACGCGACCTCCGAGCCCGAGAGCGTCGTCGCCGTCTTCGGCGGCGCCGTACGCAAGGGCCGCTGGAGGGTACGGCGGCGGACCAAGGCGCTCGCCGTCTTCGGCGGGGTGCAGTTCGACCTGACCTCCGCCGAGTTCGAGGCGAAGGAGGTCGAGATCACGGTCAACGCGATCTTCGGCGGCGCCGAGATCATCGTGCCCGAGGGGGTCGAGCTGCGCTGCCACGGGACCGGCATCTTCGGCGGCTTCGACGTGCAGAACGGCCCGGACATCGATCCCTCCGCGCCGGTGGTCGTGGTGCGGGGCCTGGCGTTGTTCGGCGGGGTGAGCGGCAGGGCCGGGCGCAGGCGCGGCCGCTGAACCGCGCCTCTCCGGGGACGGCGGGCCGGCACGGGCCGTCCGCGACGGATCACCGCCTCCCGATGAGGCGGCGGTGATCCCGCCCGGACCCCGCCCGGATCTCGCCGGTGCGCTCGCCAGTGGTCTGGCCGGTGTGCTCACCGGCGGCCGAGGTCACCCTTGACGACCTTGCCCAGCCGGTTCTTGGGCAGCTCCGCCACGAAGCGCACCTGCCGGGGCCGCTTGTGGACGGACAACTGGGTGGCGACGAAGTTCACGAGCTCGTCGGCCGGGACCGCGTCCGCCACGACGTAGGCGTGGATCTGCTCCCCGAGATCGTCGTCGGGGGCGCCCACGACGGCGGCCTCGCGCACCGCCGGATGGGCCAGGAGAGCGTCCTCCACCTCGGCGGCGCTCACCTTGAAGCCGCCGGTCTTGATGAAGTCGGTCGACGCCCTGCCCATGATCCGGTGGACGCCGCCGGGCCCGACGACCGCCAGGTCGCCGGTGCGGAACCAGCCGTCGGCGGTCATCGAGGCCGCCGTGGCCTCCGGCGCGTTGGTGTATTCCGTGAACAGGCTCGGCCCCCGCACCTCCAGCTCGCCCAGGGCGGAGCCGTCATGGGGCAGGAGGTCGCCGTCCTCCGCCACCAGCCGCGTCTCCACGCCGGGCAGGGCGGTCCCGACCCAGCCGGGCGTCTGGTCCTCTCCCGCCCGGCCGCTGAGCGTGACCAGGGTCTCGGTCATCCCGTACCGGTTGAGCAGGGCGTGCCCGGTGAGGGCCCGCACGTTCTCGAACAAGGCAGGCCGGAGCGGAGCGCTGCCGGAGACCAGCAGCCTGGCGCCGCGCAGGGCCCGCGCGGACTCCGGGTCGTCGCAGACCCGCGACCACACGGTGGGGACCCCGAAGTAGACCGTCCCCGGCGCCCCGGCGTACGCGCGGGGGGCCGGCCGTCCCGTGTGCACCAGTGCCGAGCCGGTGTGGAAGGCGCCGAGCACGCCGAGGATCAGGCCGTGGACGTGGAACAGCGGCAGCCCGTGGACCAGCGTGTCCTCCTCCGTCCACGCCCACGCCTCGGCGAGCGCGCCGAGGTTGGCCGTGATGGCGCCGTGCGAGATCCGCACGCCTTTCGGGCGGCCCGTCGTGCCGCTGGTGTAGAGCACCAGAGCGGTGGAGCCGGGCTCCGGGCCGGGGAAGGAGGTCTCCGCGCCCGCGACGTCGTCCACGGGGACGACGGGGACGCCGAGGGCGCCCGGGTCCTCCAGCGCGCCCTTCGCCGCCAGCATGAGCGCGGGAGCCGAGTCGCGGAGGATGTGGTCGCGCTCCATGGGCCCGGCGTCGGGGGGCACCGGGACGACCGGGACGTTCGCGAGCAGTCCCGCGACCACCGCGATCACGGTGTCCATCGTCGGCGTGGCGTGGACGGCGACCGCGGAGGCGCCCGCGATCCCGCCGGCCACGGCGCTCGCGGCGCGCAGCAGCTCGGCCGGCGCCAGTGCGTCGTCCCCGAGCCGTACGGCGGCGGCGCCGTCTCTTCCGGCCGCCTGTCGAAGTCCTTCCAGCATGGCCTGCGTCACCTTTCGTCGGTACTTCGAGGGTGGCACGGAAGGCATGCGCCGGGCGGAGTGCCGTACTGCCGAGGGCGGCCGCGCGTCCGCGCGTTCACCGGGATCGTGCCAGTAGTGGGACGGAGGGCCGGAGCCGGGCCGCTGCCGCTCGTGGATTCGCGCCCGCTCCGATCCGCCGGCAGCGGCAGTATAGGCGGCCTCCTCCCGCGCGCCGGGCATGGCGGCCTCCCGGCGTGCGCGGCGTATTCTCGCGCCGGGCAGCCGGAGGCCGGCCCTCCCGCGAAGGCGAGGGCCGGCCGTATGGGGTGATCAGGACCCGGACGGGGCCGGGGCGTCGGTGGGCGTCGGCTCAGGGGTGGGAGACACGGTGTCGGCAGGCGTCTCCGCCGGGGCGCTCGGGGTGGTCGGGACGGTCGGGGTGTCGGTCGGGGTGTCGGTCGGCGCCGTGGGCGTCACCGTCGGCGTCGGGCAGGGCTGGGGAGTGCGCCAGGCGGGCTTGCCGGAGCGCCAGTGCGGGAAGTACGGCGAGCTCTTGCCGAGGTTCCACAGCTTCTTGCTCGGCCGGGAGAGATCGAAGACGTAGGCGGCCGCCGCGGTCTCCCCCTGAGAGGCGGCGGGTGACGGTTCGGTCTTCGGTGCGACGGTGTCCGCCTGCCCCGGCACGGCGGGGGCCGCCGGAGCCGTCGACGTCTGCGGATCGGGCGTGGGCGTTTCCCCGGGGGGCGCCGGCGTGCTCTCGGGAGGCGTGGGCGTCGCCTCCGGGGGAGTGGGGGTGGTTTCGGGAGGAATCGGTGTGCTCTCGGGTGGTGCGGGGGTCTCCTGGGGAGGCGTGGGCGTGCTTTCCGGGGGAGTGGGCGTGGCTTCGGGCGGGGTCTGCGGAGCGGGCTCCGCGGCGACCACGGAGACCCAGGCGTCCTGCCGGATCTCGCCGCCGCGGCGGCCGGTGAACACCCGCGTCGAGTCGTCGACGGAGTACGACCGCTCGAAGCCGTCCTGGCTCCGGATGGTGACCGAGCCCTCGGCCACGGCGACGGCCTGCCCGGTCTGGGTGAACACCGTGACGGTGTCGCACCTGTTCTTGGTGGGCACGACCATCTGGCCGTGCAGTACGCCGAGGAACGGGCCCACCAGGGGCACCTCGGTGGTGGTCTCGGCCGGGAGGTCCACCGGCGTGGGGGTGATCGTCACGGTGGTCGTCACCACGGGCTCCGGAGCGTCGGCCGGCGGGGTGACGGGAGCGGCGGAGGCCGCCGCCACTCCGACGCCGCCGGTCGCGGTCAGCACGAACGCGGTGGCGAGGATCATGGGGTGGGAGATGCGCCTGCGTGGTCCGCCCGGGCCGGACGATTGTCCTTCCTTCGGGCGGCGGGGGTTGGTCGGCGTCACCGTTCCTCCATATCGTGCGGTGTGATGGTTTCCGCCGGACTGGCGGCGGCCGGAGCGCGTTGCTCCGCTACCCGACAGTGGCGATCGTTATATTTGTTGTCAAACCGTGTCTCTTCCGTGGGTTTGTGGAGACCTTTCCCATCTATCCCGAATCCATGCGGGCCGATCCGCGGCCGGGCGGCCGGCCGGAGGCTTTTGGGCAGGTCGGAAGGGTGGAAAGCGAAGTGAAAAATCTTCGCACGGCTCTGCCGCCCGGTCACGACTCCGGTGACGCGCCGGCCAGGCGCGCGTACGGCCCGCCCGCGCGCAGCAGGTCGGCGTGACCGCCGGCCTCCACGACCCGGCCGGCCTCCAGCACGAGGATGAGATCGGCGTCCAGCACCGTGCTCAGCCGGTGCGCGATGACGACGCGCGTCATGTCCAGCCCGGCGAGGTTGGCCTCGATCGCCGCCTCCGTCGCCGTGTCGAGGTGGCTGGTGGCCTCGTCCAGGAGCAGCAGCCTCGGCCTGGACAGCAGGGCCCTGGCCAGGGCGATCCGCTGCCGCTGCCCTCCGGACAGGCCGCCCCCCTCGGCGAGCAGGGTGCCGTACCCCATCGGCATGGCCGTGATGTCGTCGTGCACGCAGGCGAGGCGGGCCGCCTCGGCGATCTCCTCGGCCGACGCGCCCGGGGCGTTCAGCGCGATGTTCTCGGCGATCGTGCCGGTGAACAGGACGGGTTCCTGCGGCACCACCGCGAACTGGCGGCGCAGCGCGCCCGGGTCGAAACGGGAGGCGGGGACGCCGTCGTAGCGGATCTCGCCCTCGGCCGGGGCGAAGAGCCCGAGCAGCACCCGGGCCAAGGTGGTCTTGCCCGAGCCCGACCGGCCCACCAGGGCGACCTTCCGGCCCGCCGGCACCTCCACGCTGACGTCCCGCACCACCCAGGGCGCCTCCGCCGTGTACCGGAAGCCCACGCCCTCCGCGCTGAGGCGGCCGCTCACCTCGGTGGTCACCGCGCCCGGGGGGACCGCCTCCGCCTCGGCCTCCCAGACGTCGGCCAGGCGGTCCACGTACGGCCGGGCCGCCTGTAGCGACTGCAGGCCGCTGATCAGCGAGGACAGCAGGGAGAGCGCGACGGCCGCGAGCGCCTGCAGCGCGAGCATCTCTCCCAGGGACATCTCCCCGCCGACGACCTGCCGCGCCCCGACCCAGACCAGGACCAGCGGGGCCGTGAACCTGATCGCGTCGAACACCGCCTGCTGCAGGCCCTGGGCCCGGCTGCTGCGCCCGGCCCGGCCGACGTACACCGCGAGCAGCTTCGTCCACCGGCTCCGGACGCGGGGTTCGGAGCCCGAGGCCTTGATGCTCTCGATGCCCCGCACCACCTCCACGAGCCGGCCCTGGACGTCGCTGCGTGTGTCCGCCTCCCGGCGGGCCAGGTCGCTCACGTGCCGCCGGGTGGCCAGCAGCAGGGCGACCTGGGCCGCCGCGAAGGCCAGCAGGCAGGCGCCGGTCAGCGGGCTGCGCACCGCCACCGTGACCAGGTATCCCAGCGCCAGCGGGCCGTCGAAGACCGCGAGGAGGGCCTGGCCGATCACGATCTCCCTGATCAGCACGGTGCCCATGACCTTGTTGGACAGGTCCACCGACGTCCGCCCGGCGAAGAACCGGAACGGCGCCGCGAGCAGGCGGGTCGCGGTGATCTCCAGCAGGTCGGCGTCCGCGCGGACGCGCAGGGCCGCGAGAGTGAACGCCCGCAGCACCCCGACCGCCGTGTGCGCGGCGAAGACCGCGAGCAGGCCCGCGCCGAGGGCGGTGATCAGGTCCCGCTCGCCCGAGAGGACCACCCGGTCGACGATCAGACCGGTCAGGGCGGGCAGGACGAGCCCGAACGCCTGCGTCAGGACGCTGAGCAGGGCCAGCAGGGCGACCAGGGACCGCCGCGCGGCGAACGCCGTACGGAGGAACCGGAGCCACGAGCGGCTCCGCGCGTTCCCGAACCGTCCCCGGGCGAACTCCGGTCCCGGTTCGAAGAGGAGCACCACTCCGCTGAAGGACTCGGCGAACTCCTCGTCGCTGATCCGGTGGCGCCCCGAACCCGGATCGGCGATGGTGACGCGCCCGCGCCCGAGGGCCTCGACGACGACGAAGTGGCGCGACTCCCAGTGGGCCACGGCGGGCAGGGGGACCTGCCGGATCCCGTCCGCGGGCAGCGAGAAGGCACGGGCGGTGAGGCCTCGCCGGCGTGCCGCCCGGATGAGTGAGAGAGCGTTCCCGCCGTCGCGCCCGATCCCCATCTCGTCCGCGAGCGCGCGGACCGTGGTGTGGTGACCGTGCGCTCCGAGGACCATGGCGAGGCAGGCGGCGCCGCACTCGGTCATGGAGTCCTGGAACAGCAGCGGCACCCTCGTGCGATTGAACCTCATGGTTCCCGCAGTGTTCCGTCGCCCACTGCGCGGCGACTTGGATCATCCGGCGTGGGGACCGGCCGCGGGGGCCGGGTCTCCGCGCCGCGGGGAGGCGGCGAGAAGGCCGGGCCCGCCCCCCGGCCTGCGGTTGCAGCGGTGCTCAGCCCCCCTCCAATCTGCTCGCAAGACGATTCCAAGATCTTCCACCGAGCCTTGAGGCGCGGGGGCCGTCCCGGCTCCCGTACGGAAAGGAGGGAGATCAGATGGGCAAGGACCTGCGCACGGAGCTGCGCGACATCTCCGAGATCGGCGCCGAGCTGGACGAGAGCCGGCTCCAGGGGATCAACGGCGGCATGGACCCCGAGGGGGCCTACAGCCACACCGGCCTGTACGCCAGCCGCGACGACGTCTACTGCTAGGGAGACACCGGAATGACTGTGCGGACCGTTCTCGCCGACATCGACGCCGTCGGCGCCGAACTCGACGAGGAGACCCTGCGGGGCATCAGCGGCGGCATGTGGCCCGAGTACAACACGGGCTCGTACGGCGGCAACATGTGCTCCTGGGACGACATCGCCCTCTGAGCGGCCCTTCGAAGCGCTTCCCGAAGCGCTCTGTGAAGCGCCTCTGAACCGCTTCTGAACCGTCGCCGAGGCACGGGGCGGGAGCGCCCGCGGCGGCGCTCCCGCCTTCCACCGTGATCACGAAAGGCCCGGCCTTGCCATCTCCGCACGTTCTCGTCCTCACGGGTGAGGACGATCCCCACGCCGACCGCGTCTGCGCGCTGCTCGCCGGGCGCGGCGCGCGGGTCACCGTCTTCGACCCCGGCGGCTTCCCCGTCTCCTGGAGGGTGGAGGTCGGCTACGCGGCGGACGGCCGCATGACGCCGCGCCTCCTGAGGGGTGGTGAGGAGATCGCGCTCGACACGGTAACCGCGTTGTGGTGGCGCCGTCCCAGCCCGCCCGCGCCGCATCCGGAGATCGCCGACCCGGCGGTCGCCGCGCACGCGGCCAGGGAGTGCCAGAGCCTGCTCGGCGACCTGTGGGAGCACCTGCCGTGCCCGCAGCTCCCCGCCCGCGAGTCGGTCTGGCGCCGGTCCGGCCAGAAGGCCTCCCAGCTCGCCCTCGCGGCGGAGCTCGGCTTCGCCGTACCGGACACGCTGATCACCACGGACCCGGAGTCGTTCTTCGAGTTCCACGAGCGGCACGACGGCCGCGTCATCACGAAGACGTTCCACATCCCCTTCATCGAGGGCGTCGGCGACGGCCTCACCGTCACGCGGCTCAGCGAGCAGGTGTCGCCCCGCGACCTGGCGTACGCCGACGGGCTGCGGTTCTGTCCCATGATCGTGCAGGAGCGGGTGGACAAGCGCCTGGAGCTGCGCGTCACCGTCGTCGGCCGCCGGATCTTCGCCGCGGAGATCCACTCCCAGGTGTCCAACCGGTCCAGCGTCGACTGGCGGCGCTACGACACGCGGGTCACCCCGCACCGCCCGCACCGCCTGCCGGACGACGTCGCGGCCCGGTGCCTCACCCTCATGGAGCGGCTCGGCCTCGCGTACGGGGCGATCGACCTGATCCTCACCCCCGAGGGCCGGCACGTCTTCCTCGAGGTGAACCCCAACGCGCAGTGGCTGTGGGTGGAGCACCTCACCGGCCTCCCGATCAGCGAGGCCATCTGCGAACACCTCCTGCGAGGAGCCTGACGTGACGCCTTTCCCCGACCACCTGCTGAACGACGCCCTGGCCTTCCTGCGCCGGATCTCCGGCGCCGAGCCGGCCGACGCCAGGCGCCTGCTGGACGACCTGCGGGCCGGGCACCGGAACGTGCCGATGCGCCTCGTCTGGCAGCGCGACCATCCCGGCGGGAGCCACCACTACGACCTGCTGATCCCGGCGCCGGACGGCACGGTGTCGGTCGCCTTCGCGCCGGCGCGGGCCGTGCCGTGGCCGCTGCGCGGCAGCCAGAGCGCCGGCGAGCAGGTCGTCGTCCGCGTCGACGGCGCCGACGTCAGGATGGAGCAGGCCATGGCCGTGCTCGACGGGCTGTGGGGGGACAGTTCGCTGGCCGTCCGCCTGGTGAACGCCGCCCTGGTGGAGCAGGAATTGGAGCGGGAACCGGTCGAGCTGACCGCCGAGGAGCTTCAGGAGGCCATGGACGCCTTCCGGCGGGCCCGCGGCCTGCTCACCGTGCGGGCCACCCGTGACTGGATGGCGGAGCGCGGGCTGGACCACGCGGCGCTGGAGGTGATCGTCCACCAGGAGGCCGCCATCGCCCGGCTGCGCCGCCGTGTGGCCGGTGAGGACGCCGCCGGGCTGTTCGCCGCCGACCCGGGCGGCCACGACCGCCTGAGCGTGATGCGCCTGCGCTATCCCCACCTCGAAGCCGCCCGGGCGGCGGCCGCGCGGCTGCGGGCCGAGGACACCCGCGCGGCGATCTTCGCGAAGGCCGCCGAGGAGGCCTTCGCGTACGGCGCGGACGTCCGGCCGGCGCTCGTGTACCGCCGCGAACTCGGCCCGGAGGCCGCGGGCGCAGAAGCCGGGGACGTCGTCGCCGGCAGCGGGCCGGAGCCGCTGGTCACCTGCGTCCTGGAGGTGCGCCCCGCCGTCCTCGACGACGAGACCCGGCAGGCGATCGAGAACCGGATCTTCGACGACTGGCTCGCCCGCAGGCGGGCCGAGGCGAGCGTCGAGTGGATGTGGGGCACCGCGCGGCGGACCGGCTCCGTCACCCGGGCGCTTCGGGCGCCGGACGGATCGCACGGCGCCTCGGAGGCCTCCCCGGCCGCCGGAGGGTTCGGAACGGTCTGAACCGGTCCCGCTTCCGCCCACCGGTCATCCGCGCGAGCCGTACGGGGCGTTCAGCCGCGCGGCGCGCCGAACCACCTGGGCAGCCGATCGAGCAGGCCCGCCTGATCCTCGCCGGCCCACGCCACGTGGCCGTCCGGCCGCAGCAGTACGGCGGGCACGTCCAGCTCCTCGCTGACGTCGGCGGCGTAGTCGACCCGATCCGCCCACCCGGCGACCGAGAGCCGGCCGGTCTGGTCGAGCAGCAGCCCGCGGCCGCCGCGCGTGAGCTCGTAGAGGCGCCCGCGCTTCAGCGTCACGTCCCGCATCCGCCGGCCGAGCAGTTCGTGCCCCTCGCCGAAGTCGTAGCGGATCCCGATCGCGGTGATCTTCTCGGCCAGGCGCCGTCTCACCTCCTCGAAGTCCATCAGCTCCGACACCAGGCGGCGCACCGCCTGGGCGCCCGGCTCGGTGGACAACAGCTCCATCTGCGCGCGGGTGTTGTCCAGCACGTCGGCGGCCACCGGGCGCCGTTCGGTCTCGTAGCTGTCCAGCAACCCCTCCGGGGCCCAGCCGGCGATCTCGGCGGCCAGCTTCCAGCCGAGGTTGAACGCGTCCTGGATGCCGAGGTTGAGACCCTGCCCCCCGACCGGCGGGTGGATGTGCGCCGCGTCGCCGGCCAGCAGCACCCGGCCCACCCGGTAGCGGTCGGCCAGCCGGGTGGCGTCGCCGAAACGGGAGAGCCGGCGGGGGGAGTGCACGCCGAAGTCGGTGCCGGCGACGGCCCGCAGCTGCTGCCTGAAGTCCTCCAGGGTCGGCGGGACCGAGCGGTCCTCGGTCACTCCGGCGGCGGGCACGACCACGCGGTACACCCCCTCGTCGAACGGCGCGAGCCCGAACCGCTTCTGGGTGGCGCGGACCTCGGCCACCACGGCGGCCACCGTCTCCGGCGGCACGCCCACCTCCATCTCGCCCAGCAGCGTCTCGACCCTGGTGGGCTCGCCGGGGAAGCCGACGCCCAGCAGCTTGCGCACCGTGCTGCGGCCGCCGTCGCAGCCGACGAGGTAGCGCGCGCGCAGCCGCGTGCCGTCGGCCAGTTCCGCGGTCACCCTGTGCTCGTCCTGACTCAGCCCCGCCAGCGCGCGGCCGCGCCGGATCTCGGCGCCCACCTCGGCGGCGTGCTCGCCCAGCAGGCGATCGGTGATGGTCTGCCGGACGCCGAGGACGTAGGGGTGCGCGGTGTCCAGCCGTTCGGGCGAGGGCTTCTCGATGGCGGCGAAGAAACCGCCGACCGGAGACCTGCGGCCGTGCGGGAGGAACCGCTCCAGCAGGCCGCGCTGGTCCAGCACCTCGATGCTGCGCACGTGCAGGCCCAGCGCCCGGACGAACCCGGTCGGCTCCGTCTCCTTCTCCAGCACGACCACCCGCACGCCGTGCAGCCGCAGCTCACCGGCCAGCATCATGCCGGTCGGCCCGCCACCGGCGATGATCACGTCGATCATGAATCCCCCATACGACAAGGTCCCGCTCCCTGTTCGGACGGAGATTCTGCGGTACGCCCGGGGTCTTGCCGCAAGCCCCCCGGTGCGCTATAGCTTGAAGGTGGCGGGGGATCGCCTTTCTCGGCCACCCCATTCGCGCCCCCACACCAGCACACGGGTTAGCCGTCCCTGTGCCCCTTGTGCAGTCCGGCCCGGACGTCGGCCAATAGCGCCGCCAGTGGTGTCGCGGGTCAGATGTGTTCCTTCGTCCCTTGATCGGCGGAGTCCAGCACGACTGGGACGCCGCGAGCCCAGCGAATCCCAAGCGCGAGGTCAAGGGTTCTGCAAGACTTGGCGAGCTGGAGCGCGGTGCGTCCTCTTTGACGGTGTTCGGGCCCGTCAGGTAGCCTGACGTCATTACAACTCCGTGCGTGGCTTCGTCCGCGCACGCATTGCGTCTCCGGGGAGCCCACGGGCTCCCCATATTTATTTCCCCATGAGGCGCGATGCTCTGGAGTTGCGACGGGATGACCGCACGTAGGGTCAGGATCTTCATCGATTTCTGGAACTTCCAGCTGAGCTGGAACTCCGCCATGAACCCCGAGAAATGCGACTGGCGTGCGTTGCCCCCTGCGGTGGTCCAAGCGGTGGCCTCGGTGCTGGCTTCCGTGAACCTGACCGATCCGCTCGATCTGGAAGAGACATTGCTTTACGCCTCAGTTGATCCGGTTGCCGATGCTCCGCTGCGGAAGTGGCTGACGGGGACTATTGAGCGCCTGCCCAGTTGGAGCGTCTCGGTCCGCGAGCGGCGCTCCCAGCCTCGACAGGTGCACTGTCGGAACTGCGGAACGATGACCACGGCCTGTCCGAGCTGTGGGCAGTCATATATGGCGAAGCCGGAGAAGGGAGTGGACGCGGCGATCGTTACGGACATGCTGTCTTTGGCCTGGCAGGACGCCTACGATGTCGCGGTTCCCGTCACCAGTGACGCTGACTTCGTGCCCGCTGTGGAGCGTGTCCAAGAGCGCGGTCTCAAGGTCATCAATGCCGGGTGGTCGGGTAAGGGGCACCAATTGAAGGCCGCGTGCTGGGGCTCGTTCGACCTCGACTTCATCGCGGCCGACATCTGCCGCTGACTGGAGGCGGGCACCCGGGTGTGGTGAGTGCTTGGCGTCTCGGACGCCGTAGTCCTTGGAACTGTCCGCGGTGGGTGGGAAAGCTGTTGGGCGGGATGGTCCGGGGCTGGTAGCGTGCGGGTGATCGTGACAGGCCGTGAGGAGGTGAGACCCATGAACGTTGTGTCGATGGGGTGCTCCCTCTCGTCATCACGGTCGGGCGACTGACATAAGGAGTCGCCGGGAGCGCCTGGACAACAAGCACTCCCGGAAAGCGACAACCTAATGCCTTCTGTGTATTTCACTTCGGAAGAAACGTCGAACGGCGTCATCGCGCGCGGGTTCACCGTGGGCGAGGTCCCCGGCATGCTCTGGTCGCCCGAGTCCGGTTCCGGCCGCGCGCCACTGGTGCTGCTGGGGCACGGCGGCGGCCAGGACAGCAGGGCGCCGGGGGTGGCCGGCCGCGCGGCCCGCCTCGTGGGCGACGGCGGTTTCCACGTCGCCGCCATCGACGCACCCGGTCACGGCGGACGGCCGCGTACGGAGGACGACGAGCGGGAGATCGCCGCGCTCCGGCGGGCGATGGCGGCGGGTGAGCCGGTCAACCCGATCGTCGTCTCCTTCAACGCCGGCATCGCCAGGCGTGCGGTGCCCGAGTGGCGGGCGGCCCTGGACGCCCTCCAGGAACTGCCGGAGATCGGCGCCGGCGGGCCGGTGGGCTACTACGGCGTGAGCATGGGCACCGCGATCGGGCTGCCGCTGACGGCGGCCGAACCCAGGATCACCGCGGCGGTGCTCGGTCTCCACTCCTACGACGAGGCCCTGGCCGAGGCGGCGGGACGGATCACGGTGCCGGTCGAGTTCGCGCTCCAGTGGGACGACGAGCTCATCCCGCGTGAATCCGGCCTCGCCTTGTTCGACGCGCTGGCCTCGAAGGAGAAGACGCTGCACGCCAACGTGGGCGGGCACCACGAGGTGCCCGGGTTCGAGGCCGACAGCGCGGTCCGGTTCCTCGCCCGGCATCTGCGGGGGTAGGCACCCCACCGGCCCGAGGGGACGCGGGATCGGCGGCCGGTCGCCGATCCCGCGTCCCTGTCGTTCCACGCCTGGACACGTCGGCCATCGAGGAGTCCCCGATCCAACCCCGCGAGCCGCCTCCCCAAGGTCCTCGTCAGTTGAGGTCGGTGGCGGGCCGGGGCGTCGCCCGCGCGGCGGGGGCGGTTTCGTGGGCCGGCGCGCGGACCCCGAACCACATGCCGAAGAACCCGGCCACGCCGAGCCCGGCGCACATGAGCCAGACGAGCGCGCCGTCGTACTGGAAGAGCGCCGTGCCCACGGCGGGTCCCACCGCGTACCCGATGGTGTGGCAGGCGGCGAAGGCGCCGATGTAACGGCTGCGCAGGTGTCCCGGCGCGGCCAGCGCCGGATAGGCGTTCGACGACGGCGCGCTGACGATCTCGCCCATGGTCCAGATCAGCGCGCCGGCGAAGAGCAGCCAGACGCCGGCCGAGACGCCGGCCAACGCGAGCCCCCCGCCGATCAGCAGCGTCCCCACCGAGATCGCCGTCCGCATCGGCAGCCTCTGGACGTACGGGGTCAGCGGCAGTTCGAGCAGGATGACCAGGGCGCCGTTCAGGGCGACGACGGCGCCGTAAACCGCGGTGGGCAGGCCCCGGTCCCTGATCTCCAGGGGGAGGACGGCCTGATACTGCACCTCGGCGAGGGCCGTCGCGAACATCGCGGCGAGGACGAGGAGATAACGGCGGTCCCGTAGGACCGCGCGGTAGCCGCCGCGCGTCCCGTCCTCGTGCCGGACGGCCTCCGCCGCCTCGCGCCCGGGCCGGCCTCCGGGCAGTACGAACATCGCCGCCACCGCGAAGACGACACTAGTGATCGCGTCCGCGAGGAAGACCGCGCGGTAGCCGAATCCGGTCAGCCACACGCCCAGCAGCGGGGCGAGGGTCGCGCCGACGTTGAGCCCCAGGCGGCTCGCCGCCATGGTGATCACCAGCCGGCGCGGCGGGGTCAGCTCCGACAGCATCGTCGTGGAGGCGGGCCGGTAGAGCTGGGTGACCGCGCCGATCGCCAGGCTGATCCCCAGCAGCGGCAGGTAGCCGGTCACGAAGCCGACGGCGCCGACGCCCACGCCGGACAGCGCCATCGAGGCGACGATCACGTTCCGCGCCCCGAACCTGTCGGTCGCGGCGCCGCCCGTCACCACCCCGGCGATCGAGCCGAGGCCGAACGCCGTGAGCGCGCCGCCCGCCTCGGCCGGGCGGTAGCCGAGCCCGGTGACGTAGAGCACCAGGAAGAGCGAGACGAAGCTGCCCATCCGGTTGACGGCGATCCCGCAGAGGAGGGCGAGCACGGGAGGGGGCAGTTCGCGGAGGGTCCGCAGCACGCCGGCGCGCTCGTCCTCCCGCGGCGCCGCGACGGGGGGCTGGTCCTCGGACACGTCCTCACTCCTCGCTCTCTCCACCGGACGGGCTCTCCCGGCAGGACGGGTTCTCTCGGCTGGGCGTGCTCCCGCGCGAGACGGCCCGGGCCTTCCCCGCGCCGGGGCGGCGCCGCCATGGGCCGCTCCCGGAGCCCGACCAGCCGCCTGCCGGGACGGGCTGTGTCGCCTCTCAGACGGAGACGACCTTCCGGGCGGCGTGCGGGGGGTCGCCCTCGAACCGCGCGGCCCGCTCGGCCCGGTCGAGCACCTCGTCGCACTCCTCCGCCGTACGGCCGCGGGCGATGAGGAAGCCGTACCGGGCGATGGCGCCGTCGGGCGGCAGGATCAGCGGTGTCCCCGGGCCGGCGACCGCCACCGACGCCAGCAATCCAGCCTCGGGATCGGGCTCGGGCATCTCCACCCGCCGCGCCACGCAGGTCTCCGGCGGATAGAGGAACCGGATGCCGACCGCGCCGGCGCCGTGCGCGGTCACGTCGGGCCGCACCCCCAGGGCGAGGTCGGCCGCGACCACCCCGGAGTCGACGCCGTTGGCCAGCAGCCCGAGATAGGGGATGAGATCGCCGCCGAGCCGGCCGTTCACCTCGATCAGCGCGTAGCCCTCGGAGGTCAGCTTGACCTCGGTGTGCGTAGTGCCGTGGGTGTAGCCGAGGGCGCGGTGCGTGTCCGCCAGCAGCCGCAGCAGGTCCGCGTCCCGAAGCAGCGGCTCGTCGGCCAGCACGACGTGCCCGGTCTCCTCGAAGTACGGCTCGCCGCCCAGGCGCTTGCGGGCGACCAGGTAGGGCAGGTACTCGCCGTCGTGGACCGCCGCGTCGACGCTGATCTCGGGCCCGGCGAGGAACTGTTCCAGCAGGATCTCGTCGTGGCCGGGCATCCCGCTCTGGCGTGCCGTACGGCTGACGCCGACCGCCCAGCCGAGCTCGGCCTCGCCGGCGACCTTCACCACCCCCTGGCTCGCGCCGAGGCCCCGGGGCTTGGCCACCAGGGGGAACCCGATGCGCCCGGCCGCCGCCGCGGCCTCCTCCGGGGTCGCGACGAGCGCGTGCCGGGGCTGCCTGATCCCCGCCCGGTCGAGCAGCCGCCGCGTCGTCGGCTTGTCGCGTACGGCGGTCACGGCCTCGGGGGAGGGCCCGGGGAGGCCGAGCGCGGCCGCTACCCGGGCGGCGGCCTCGATCACCGCCTCGTGGTAGCTGATCACGCCGCGGACCGGTGTCCGCGCGGCCAGCTGCCGGGCCGCTGCGACGACCGCCTCCGGATCGAAGACGTCGACGACGGTGCTGCCCGCGATGTACGGGGTCTGCCAGGAGGGCCGTTCCGTCTCGAAGAGCCAGACCGGCCCGCCGCGCTGCGCGATCGAGGCCAGAAGGTACTCCCTGTAGTGCGGAAACCCACTTGCCATGACAAGGAGCACTCCGTCGGAGTTCGCCATGTCTTCTCCCTGTGGTAGCGGCGTCGGCGGGCGCGCGGACACCACCGGAGTGTTATCCGCGAAGCCCACGATACGAGGACGATACGTACCCGGAGAATAACCGTCGAATTTCCGCTTCCGATAGGACCGTAATAAATCTCACAACCGGGTTCTGAGCAGCCGCGATGTCCGGCCCTCAAAGGGCCGTCCGGCCGAACGGAAACCTCACCATCCAATTATCGGCATTGTGAGGAGTCTGTGTGACGTGCGTCACTTCGAAGGTCTATTGCGGCCGCTTGTCCGGTACGTATACTTCCGAACGGCGTCATCGTTTTGCGTGATGAACAGATGTCCACTGGCCGCGGCCGGCGATTCATCGTCGTCGGCAGGTTATTGGTCGACGATATTTCCGGCAATTCTCGCTCCGCTATCCGATCGCTCTTTCCGCCTGCACGGTGTCTCTATATTCCGGTTAACCGCCGGCCGTGTTAACGGCCGGTATTCGCCCGCGAATTGACGAGTAAGGAAACATCGATTGAGTGGATTCGTTGGCTGGATGGATTTCAGGCGCGACCTCGGCGCACAGGAAGACGTCCTCCACGCGATGGCCGACACCATGCAGCACCGCGGTCCCGACGCGAAGGGGCTCTGGCTGTCGCGGCACGCGGCGCTCGGGCACCGGAGGCTCGCCGTGGGCGACACGGCGGGCGGCGCGGCGGGCGGTGACGCCCAGCCCCTGACGGCGGAGATCGGCGGCGAGACGGTGGCCGTCGTCCACGCCGGTGAGATCTACAACGCGGCCGACCTCGGCGGGGGATCCTCCGAAGAGGTGCTGCTGCGCTCCTACCTCCGCTGGGGCGACCGGCTCGCCGAACGGCTCGACGGGATGGGCGCCTTCGCCGTCTGGGACGGCAGGTCGCGGCGGCTGCTGCTGGGCCGCGACCGCATGGGCCTCAAGCCCCTGTACTACTTCGCGTACCCGGGCGGCATCCTGCTCGCCTCGGAGCCGAAGGGCATCATGGCCAACCCGCTGTTCGAGGCGCGCCTCGACCCGGCGGCCCTCCCGATCGTCCTGCAGCCGCGCCTCACCCTGCCCGGCGAGACGCCGCTGGCCGGGCTGCGCGAGGTCCCGCCCGGCCACGTCGTCATCTGGTCGGAGGACGGGCCGTCGCCGCGCCGCTACTGGCGGCTGTCCAGCGAGCCGCATCGGCACTCGTTCGAGGAGACCACCCGCCACGTGCGCGAACTCCTTGAGGACGCGGTCGGCCGGCAGGTTCCCGCCTCGGGGCCGTGCGCCGCCATGCTGTCGGGCGGCGTCGACTCGACCTCGGTCGCGGCGCTCGCCGTCCGCGCCCTGGCGGCCCGGGACGGCAGGAGTCTCGACACCTTCTGCGTCCGGTTCGAGAGCGACTCCGCGCACTTCTCCCCGACCGAGCTGCGGCCCGAGGTGGACGCGCCGTACGCGGCGGACGCGGCCGACTTCATGGGGAGCCGCCACCACACCGTCACCGTCGGCCTGCGCGACCTGCTGGACGCCGTCCCGGCCACCCGCCGCGCCCGCGACCTGCCGGGCTGGGGGCAGTTCGACGTCTCGATGTACCTGCTCTTCCGCGAGATGCGGGAGATCGGCCCGGTCGCGATGTCCGGCGAGGCCGCCGACGAGATCTTCGGCGGCTATCCGTACTTCTTCAAGCCGGAACTCGTCAACCGCGACGGTTTTCCGTGGATGGGCGACGGCCCCCGGCTCGCCGACTACCTCTCGCCGGAGATGCGGGAGATGGCCGACCCCGTGGAGGACGAGCGCGCCCGGCTCTCCCAGCTCCTCTCGGAGGTGCCGCGGCTGCCCGGCGAGGACCCGGAGAACGCGCGCATGCGAGAGGTGCTCCACCTGGGCATGTCCGGGCCGCTCGCGGTAGTCCTCGACCGCAAGGAACGGATGAGCATGGCGTCCGGCCTGGAGGTGCGCATCCCGTTCTGCGACCACCGGCTCATCGAGTACGTCTGGAACGTGCCCTGGTCGATGAAGTCCCGGGGCGGGCTGAAGGGCCTGCTGAAGGCGGCCATGGCCGACGTCCTGCCACCCGGCACCCTGAACCGGCGGAAGAGCGCCTATCCCCATGTGCACAACCCGGAATACGACCACGCGCTCATCGAGGAGGCGACCTGGATCGTGAGCGACGAGCGCTCTCCGATCGGCCGGATGTTCGACCGGCCGCGCCTCGCGGAGTTCATCCGCGGGATCGCCGCCGACCGGCTCCGGCCGGACCTGCCCGGCGGGACGAGCGCGCCGCACATGCTCATCCAGCTCGTCGAGATGCGCAGGTGGATCGAGGACTACCAGGTGTCGCTCGGCTGACGAGCGCCGTAGCGATGTGAACGCAGGCAACACCGAGGGAGCTGCGCCATGCTCGAACTGGTCCCCATCACCGACTCCATCGGCACGGAGGTCCGCGGCGTCGACGTCACCGGCGACATATCGGCCCGCGACTTCGACCGCATCTACCAGGCCTGGATCGACACCTGCCTCCTGCTGTTCCGCGGCCAGAAGATGACCCCGGAGCAGCAGATCGCGCTCACCAGGCGTTTCGGTGAGATCACGACCTACACCCGCTCGGAGTTCAACGAGCCCGAGCACCCCGAGATCCTCGTGCTGTCGAACATCACCCGGGACGGCAAGCCCATCGGGTCGGCCTACAGCGGCCGCGTCTGGCACAGCGACGGCCACTACCTCTCCGACCCGCCGGCCGGGACGATGCTCTACGCGATCGAGGTCCCGCCGGAGGGCGGCGACACCTGGTTCGCCAACATGATGGCGGCGTACGACGCCCTGCCGGCCGCCATGAAGGAACGGATCGACGACCTCAAGGTCGTCATCAGCCGGGTGCAGTCGCGGCCGTACAACTATCCCGACCGTCCGGCGCCGACGCCGGAGGAGCGGGCGGCGTGGGTGGACATGCGCCACCCGATCGTGCGCCGGCACGAGGTGAGCGGCCGCAACGCCCTCTACAGCGGCGGCAACGTCCCGTGGCGCATCGAGGGGATGCCGGAGGCCGAGAGCGCCCCGCTCGTCACCTTCCTGCAGGAGTTCTCGGTCCAGCCGCGCTTCACCTACTGCCACAGGTGGCAGCCGGGCGACATCCTGCTGTGGGACAACCGCAGCGCGATGCACCGGGCCACCCCCTACGACTACGAGGCGTATCGCCGCCTCATGCACCGCACGACGATCGCCGGTCACCTGTCCACCGGCAGCCCGGTGCCGGTCGGCGAGGCCATCGCCTCATGAAGACGTACGACTTCGTGATCGTCGGGGCCGGGGCGGCGGGCTGCGTGCTCGCCGGCCGGCTGACCGAGGACCCGTCCGTCAGCGTGCTCCTCCTGGAGGCGGGGCACGAGCGGCGCAGCCCGCTGCTGTCGATCCCCGCCGCCGAGACCATCCTGATGGGCAACCCCAGGTACGACTGGTGCTTCGAGACCGCGCCCGACCCCACCATCGACGGCCGCAGCGTGCGCATCCCGCGCGGGCGCCTGCTCGGCGGCTCGAACGCGATCAACGGCATGATCTACGTACGGGGCCAGGCGGAGGACTACGACGACTGGGCGCGGCTCGGCAACCCGGGCTGGTCCTGGGCCGGCGTCCTGCCGTACTTCCGCAGCCTGGAGCGCGTGACCGGGATCGGCGGGGAGACGCGCGGCCGGGACGGGCTGATCGCCGTCGGCCCGCCGCGCGACCGCGACGAACTGTGCGACGTCTTCCTCGCCGCGGCGGCCAAGGCGGGCTATCCCGCCAACCCCGACTACAACTCCGGAGACCAGGAGGGCTTCGGCTACTACCAGGTCAACCACGACGGCGGACGGCGGTCGTCGGCCCTGGGAACCTACCTGAAGCTCGCCCGGCTCCGGCCGAACCTCACCCTCCTCACCCGGGCCCACGTCACGGGCCTGCGGTTCGACGGCACCCGCTGCACCGGCGTGACGTACGTGCGGGACGGCGAGACGGAGCGGGCCGACTGCGCCAAGGAGGTGATCGTCAGCGCCGGCGCGGTTCAGTCGCCCCAGCTCCTTGAGCTCTCCGGGATCGGCTCCCGCGACGTGCTCGGCGGCCTCGGCATCCCGGTCGTGCACCACCTGCCGGGCGTCGGCGAGAACTTCCGCGACCACTTCGCGGCCCGCCTGCGGTGGCGGGTGCGGCGGCCGATCACGTTCAACGAGCGCAGCCGCGGGCTCGCGCTGGCGCGGGAGGTCGCCACCTACCTGACCTCCCGCCGGGGCCTGCTCAGCCTGCCGATCGCGCTCGGCTTCGGCTTCGTCCGCTCCTCGCCGGACGAGACGCGGCCGGACATCCAGTTCCACTTCGCGCCGGCCAGCTACGGCCCCGGGTCGAGCAGGCGGCTCGACACCGCTCCCGGCATGACGCTCGGCGTCTACCCGCTGCGCCCGGAGTCGTCCGGCTCCATCCACGTCCGCTCGCGCGACCCGCTGGCCCCGCCCGAGATCCGCCCGCGCTTCCTGGAGTCCGGCATGGATCGCTCCCGCCTCGTCGCCGGGATCAGGATCGCCAGGGAGATCGTGGAGAGTCCGGTGCTCGACCCGTACCGGGGCGACGAGCTGACGCCGGGGAGCGGCGTGCGGACCGACGACGAACTGCTCGCCTACGCCCGCGCCCACGGCGACACCTCCTATCACCCCGCCGGCACCTGCCGGATGGGCGACGACCCCATGGCGGTGGTCGACCACCGGCTGCGCGTGCACGGCGTGGAGGGGCTGCGGGTGGTGGACGCGTCCGTCATGCCGACGCTGGTCTCCGGCAACACGAACGCCGCGAGCCTGATGATCGCCGAGAAGGGCGCGGCGATGATCCTGGCCGACCACGGGCGCGGCGGCCCGCACGCCGCCTACGAGCGCGAGAGCGCGGCCTACGAGCGCGAGAGCGCGGCGGAGGAGCGCCCGGGCACCGGCCCCCACGTCACGAAGGACACCACATGAGCACGTCACCACGGCAGGTCCTGGTCATCGTCGACGGCTACTCGTCCGGCTCGCAGCTGCCGGGGGTGATGGCGGAGCACGGCTGGGACTGCGTGCACGTGCGGGCGTCGGAGAGCCTGCCCGAGTACTTCCGGGCCACCTACCGGCCCGGCGACTACCTCGCCGAGTTCGGCAACGACGGGGACATCGAGGCCCTCGCCCGCGAGGTCGGCGCGTACCGGCCCGCCGCCGTGCTGCCGGGCACGGAGAGCGGCGTGATCGTCGCCGACCTCCTGGCGGCCGCGCTCGGCCTGCCGGGCAACGACCCGTCGTCCAGCGCCGCCCGGCGCGACAAGTACGAGATGCACAACCGCCTGATCGGCGCGGGCCTGCCCGCCATGGACCACTACCTGGCGCACGACCTCGGCGGGCTGCTCGCCTGGGCGAAGGCCGGCGCCTGGCCCGTCGTCGTGAAGCCGCCGGCGAGCGCCGGCACCGACTCCGTGACCTTCTGCGCCGACGAGGGCGAGCTGGAGGAGGTCTTCCACCGCCTGCACGGCGCGGTGAACCAGCTCGGCGAGCGCAACGACGCCGTGCTCGCGCAGCGGCTGCTGTCGGGCCAGGAGTACTTCATCAACGGGATCAGCGGGAACGGGCGGCACGTTGTCACCGAGATCTGGCGGACCGACAAGGTGCCGGTGCCCGGCGCGGGCCTGATCTACGACCGCAGCGTCCTGTTCGACCCGGTCGACCCGGAGATGAAGCGGATCGTCGACTACGTGAAGGCGGTCCTCGACGCCCTGGGCGTGCGGTACGGCGCCCACCACACCGAACTGATGGTCACCGACCGGGGGCCGGTCCTCATCGAGTGCGCCTCGCGCCTGTCCGGCGGGCTCAACCGGCCCGCCGCCAACCACGCGGTGGGCGCGAGCATGCTCGACCTGGCCGCCCGCCTGGTTGTCGAGGGCGAGCCGTTCGCCGCGCGGCTCGCCGACGAGCAGAAGGGGCTGCACGCCCCGCTGTGGCAGGTCCAGTTCATCTCGGCCCAGTCGGGGACGGTGACCCGGTCCCACTACGAGGAACTGCTGGGAACCCTGGAGAGCACCACCTGGATCCAGAAGGCGCCGAGGGCCGGTGACACCGTCACGCGGACCACCGACCTCTACTCGAGCCCCGGCATCGTCTTCATGAGTCATCCGGACCCCGAGGTCCTGCAGGCCGACTACCAGACCGTACGGCGATGGGAGCGCGAGGGCCGGCTCTTCACCACCGGCTGACGCGGCAGACAAAGGATGGGAGTGCAACGGTGACCGGACAGCCCCCCGCTGATCGCTTCGACTACACGGCCAACCTCGCCAGGGCGACGACCTACGGCGACCATCGCAACGCCTTCTGGCCGCCGTCCGACCGCTACGAACTGCGGCGGCTCGACCTCGCGGACGCCGCCCCCGCCCTCGGGCCGGCCTTCCTCCGCGACCTGGCCGCGCTCGGCGCGGCCGTGGAGGACGAGTGGCGCACCGTCAAGACCGTGGGCGCGCCCGCCCGGACCCGGCTCCCCGACCCGCTGCCCGTCGCCGAGGCGATGCGCCGGATCGGCGGGCACCTGCCCGGGGAGGTGGACCGCCGGGCGCTCGCCCTGCGGGCGGACGCCGTCCAGCACGGCTACACCGACGACATCCTCCAGGAGCTCGTCGGCGTCGAGGAGGACGTCGCGGTCGTCGCCGGCCAGATCTCCACCTGGTACGGCAAGGACCTGCGGGGGCTGCCGACCGCGTTCGCCTGCCGTCGCGATCCGGACCGCCAGGCCGACGTGTCGGAGGCCCTGACGTACCAGGAGGACGTCGCGAAGTATCTCGCCCGGCTGCACGCCGACCTGCGGCTCGGCGACGTGCCGGCGTTCGCGGCGACCCGGCTGTTCTTCATGGCCGGGGAGGGCGCCCTCCACCCGAAGCACATCGCCTACTTCCTCCCGGAGGACGAGGGGGTGAAGCGCTCGCCGTTCAAGAAGACCTACTACTTCGGCAACACCCACCGGGCCATGGTCGAGGGCTTCTCCGCGCCGCTCGCGGCGCGGCACCTCGACCTGGGCGAGCCGTACGAGCCGGGCGGGGAGCGCTTCGCGCGGATCCCGGCGCTCGGCGTGTTCGGCCACGAGCTGGGGCACAGCGTGCGCCGACCGGCCACCGCCTACAAGGAGCTGAACGCCGCCGACCGCTGGGCGTCGGTCGTCCTCCAGGAGGTCGCGGCCGACGTCTTCGGCATCCTGATCCTCGCCGACGTGTGGGCGCCCCGCATGGACCTGTCCGGCGCCGACGCCGTCGCCTACTACCTGGGGGAGTGCCTGCGGTACGTCGACCGCGGGCTCGGCCACTTCCCCGACAGCGACGGCATGTTCCTCCAGTTGTCGTACTTCGTCCAGCTGGGCGCGCTCGCCCTGGAGGACGGCCGCCTGAAGGGCGACCCGGAGGTCGTCCTGGCGGGGCTGCGCTCGCTGGCCCGGGTCCTCGCGGACGCGCTGCTCGCCGGCCGGGGCGAGCCCGCCGTCGCGCTGTACGGCGCCTACGGCCCGGCGAACCCCGCGCCGCTGCTGCCCCTGATCGAGGAGATGCGCTCGCGTCCCCTCCGTTCCGTCGACTACCTGCAGGAGCACCTCCACGCCCACGGCGACGCCTGACCAGGACGCCTGACCAAGGAGAACGCACATGACCCAGACCCGACAGGCGCTCGACGCGGTGCGCGAGTACTACTGCACGCAGCGCGAGGTCGGCGGGGCCGAAGCCACCATCTACGACATATGGGAGAGCGGCGGCGCGTACAACGACTCCATCACCCCCTCCACGTACGTCCCCGAATACCGCTCGCACATGGTCCTCAAGATCCTGTCGCTGACCGCGGACGGCTCCGGCGTCTTCTCCCTCGGCTGCGGCAACGGGTTCGTCGAGGCCGACCTCGTGCACTGCGAGCGGAAGGTCAGGGCGATGGACTACAACGAGGAGGCGGTGCGGCTGACCCGGCAGAAGGGCGTCGACGCCTTCACCGCGGACTACTTCGCGCTGACGGCGGCCGACGTGGGCGACGCCGAGGCGGTCTACGCCGACGGCCTGCTCGGCCACCTCTTCGACCCCGTGGAGGAACTGCGGCCCGCCCTCGGCAAGCTGGAGAGCCTGGGCCTGCGGTCCGGGACGCGCCTGGTCTTCTCCAACGACGCGCCGCGCGACCGGCACGTCGCCTTCGCGCCGCACGAGCGGGTCGAGGGCTTCTGGTTCGTCTCGAAGGACTACCTCCAGGACACCCTGTCGTCGTTCGGGTTCGAGCCGCTGGAGAGCTACTACTTCCCCTATCTGCGGCCCATCAGCGGCATGCGCAACCGCACCATATGCGTCGCGCGGGTGCCGTGACCGAGGAGGACCAGCGTGCCGATCTCTGACGGGTTCGCCCGCAAGCTCCTGCCCGTGCTCCCGGACGTCGTGGCCGCGTACGGCACGCCGTTCCACATCTACGACGCCCAGGGGATCATCGAGACGTACCGGGGGATGGTGGACGCCTTCCGGGGCGAGCCCTACCGCCAGTACTTCGCCGTCAAGGCCCTGCCGAACCCCGCCGTCCTCTCCCTGCTGCACCGGGAGGGCAGCGGGCTCGACTGCGCGTCCCCGATCGAGCTGGAGCTGGCCGCCCGCGTCGGCGCGGCCGGCGACGAGGTGATCTTCACCTCCAACAACACCCGGCTCTCCGAGTACCGCGCCGCCCTGGAGGCCGGGGCGCTCATCACGTTCGACGACCGGTCGTTCCTCGGCAAGGCGGACGTCCTGCCGGAGACGGTGGCGTTCCGCGCCTCGCCCAACGGGCTCGCGGCGGGCTCGTCCCTCATGGGCGACCCGACCGGCTCCAAGTTCGGCGTGCCCCTGGACGAGCTCCCCGACGCCTACCGCGAGGCCCGGCGGCGCGGCGTGACCCGGTTCGGCATCCACGGCATGACCTGCGCCAACGAGCTGGACGTCGACCGGGCCATCAGGGCGGCGGTGGACGTCGTCGAGCTGGGCGCGCACGTGGCCGAGACCGCCGGCGTCGACATCGAGTACGTCAACGTGGCCGGCGGCCTCGGCATCCCCTACCGTCCGGAGGACAAGCCGCTCAGCTTCACGGCGTACGCCGACGCCATCGTGGCCGCGCGGCGCCGGTGCTTCCCGCAGCGGGCCCCGCGCATCCTCATGGAGTGCGGGCGGTACGTCACCGGGCCCCACGGCGTGCTGGTGACCCGGGTGGTCAACCGCTGCCGCAAGGGCCGCGAGATCGTCGGCGTCGACGCGTCGATGTCCGCGCTCATGCGCCCCGCGATGTACGGCGCGTACCACCACGTCAGCCTGCCCTTCGCCCGGGGACGGGAGCGGTCGCGGTTCGACGTGGTCGGCTCGCTCTGCGAGAACATGGACAAGTTCGCGATCGACCGGATGCTGCCCGATCCCCGCGAGGGGGACATCGCCCTCGTCCACGACACCGGCGCGCACGGGCACGCCATGGGCTTCACCTACAACGGCCGGCTGCGACCGGCCGAGCTGATGATGACCCCCGGCGGCGACGTCGTCGAGATCCGCCGCGCCGAGACCGTCGACGACTACCTGGCCACGGCCCGCTGGAAGCCGGAGCCGGTGCCGATCGCGCCGCTGGCCGGCCTCCCGAACCACGAGCACGAGGAGCGAAGCCTGTGAACGAAGCCGCGGTGGAGGCCGCCTGGGAACGGCGCGCCGAGCTGACCGAGGCCGACCTGGCGGTCCTCACCCCGGAGATCGAGGCCGGTCTCGGCGCGCTCGACCGCGGCGAGCTGCGCGCCGCCCGCCCCCTGGGCGAGGAGTGGGTCGTGGACACCTTCGTCAAGAAGCTGATCCTCCTGTCGTTCCTCACCGGCCGGAGCGAGATGGCCGAGGCGGGCCCCGGACGCCCCCGGACCTTCGACAAGGTGCCCCTGAAGTTCGAGACCTGGAAGGAGCCCGACTTCCAGGAGGCGAGGATCAGGGTCGTCCCCGGCGCGGTCGTCCGTTTCGGGGCGTACGTCGCGCCGGGCGCCGTGCTGATGCCCTGCTTCGTGAACGTCGGCGCGTACGTGGGGCCGGGCACCATGATCGACACCTGGGCGACGGTCGGCTCCTGCGCGCAGGTCGGCGCGCGGTGCCACATCTCCGGCGGCGCCGGCCTCGGCGGCGTGCTGGAGCCGATCGGCGACGACCCGGTCGTCATCGAGGACGACGTCTTCGTCGGCGCCCGCAGCGAGATCGCCGAGGGCGTGCGGGTGCGCCGCGGCGCGGTCGTCGGGATGGGCGTCTACCTGGGCCGCTCGACGCCGATCGTCGACCGGGTCTCGGGCGAGGTGACCTACGGGGAGGTGCCGGAGAACGCCGTGGTGATCCCCGGCGCGCGCACCGACCCGCGCCGGCCCGGCCTCTCGACGTACGCGGCGGTGATCGTCAAGTACGCCGACGAGCGGACCCGGGGCAAGACCGCGCTCAACGACCTCGTACGGGACCTGGACCGGTGACCACCGCCCGGAGCGCGTTCGCCCTGCTGCGCGACCTGCTCGACGGCGTCTCCCCGCCGGCGGACCGGGAACCGGTGCGGCTCCACCTCGGCGAGTCGCGGCTCGTGACGCCCCCGCTCGCGCACGGCCTCCTGGACGACGCCGAGGGGTGGACCCGCTATCCGCCGCTCGGCGGCACCCCCGAACTGCGGGCCGCCTACCGGGGCTGGCTGGAGCGCCGTTTCGGCGTACGGCGGGGGCTGGACGACGAGGGGATCGCGATCGAGCCGACCCCCGGCACCAAACAGGCCGTCGCGGCCGCCGTCGCCCTCGCCGTCGCGTCCACCAGGGCGCGGGCCCGCCGCGACGGCGAGACGCCCTCGGTCGTCATGCCCAACCCCTTCTACCCGACGTACCTCGCGGGAGCCGAGGCGGTGGGCGCCCGGCCGGTGTTCTTCGCCGGGGGCGACGGCCCGGCCGCCGTAGCGGCGGCCGTGGACGCCGCGCGTTCCCCCGTCGCCGCCCTGATCGTGTGCAACCCCGGCAACCCGGAGGGGGAGATCCTGCCGGAGGAGGCCCTCGGCGAGATCACGAAGATCGCCGCCACGGCCGGCGCGCTGCTCGTCGTCGATGAGTGCTACACCGACCTGTCCACCGGCCGTGAGCCCCCGGGCTACCTCTCGCTGGTGGAGCACGGCTCGGTCGCGCCCGGACGGTTCCTGGTGCTGCACAGCCTGTCGAAGCGGTCCGCGGCGCCGGGACTGCGCAGCGGCTTCGCCGCGGGCGACCCCGCCACGGTCGCCGCGTACGCCGCCCACAACCGGGCCTGCGGAGTCTCCAGCCCGCTGCCCGTCTGCGCGGCCGCCGCCGCTCTGTGGTCCGACGACGCCCACGTGGCGCGGCTGCGGACCGCGCTGGCCCGCAACTGGGATCTGGCCGACGAGATCCTCGGCGGGCTCCCCGGCTATCGCAGGGCCGAGGCGGGCTTCTTCCTCTGGCTGCCGGTGCCCGACGACGAGGCGGCGGCCCGGGACCTGTGGCGCGACCAGGGCCTGTCCGTCATGCCGGGCCGCTATCTCGCGGCCGAGGGGCCGTACGGCGTGAACCCGGGGGCCGGGCACCTGCGCGTCGCCCTCGTCCACGAGGAGACGGTCATGCGTGCGGCGCTCACCCGGCTGCGCGACGGCCTCGGCCACGGCGGCCGTCCCGCGGGCGACGGTCACGCGTCCGCCGCCGGTCCCGGCCGCGGTGCGGTGGAGGTGGCGACGCGGCGGGCGGAGGAGGCCCCTCCACCCTCGCCGGGCGAGTCGTCGCCGACGGCGACGGCGATCGCGCAGCGGCTGATCAGGTTCCCCACCGTCAACCCCCCGGGCGACGAGGCGGACTGCGTCGGCTGGATCCGCGACCTGCTCGACGCCGCCGGGCTGGAGACGCGGCTGCTCGCGGCGGACCCGCGCCGCCCGAACCTCGTCGCCCGGCTGCCCGGCCGGGGCGCCGAACCGCCCCTGCTGCTCCAGGCGCACGCCGACGTCGTCCCGGTGGAGGGGCAGTCCTGGACCCGCCCGCCGTTCGGCGGGGAGATCGCCGGCGGCGAGCTGTGGGGGCGCGGGGCCGTCGACATGAAGGGCCAGCTCGCGATGATGCTCGCGGCGCTGCTGCGCATGCGGGCGGCGGGCGAGGAGCCTCCCGGTGACGTCATCCTGGCCGTCGTTCCCGACGAGGAGGCCGGGAGCACGGTGGGGGCGCGGTTCCTCGTGGGCCGGCACCCGGAGCTGTTCGCCGGGGTCAGGCACGCGATCGGCGAGGACGGCGGCGCCGAGCTGGGCCTCGGCGCGTACGCACGCGTCCATCCCGTCGTGGTGGGGGAGAAGCGCACCTGCTGGGTCCGGGCGACCCTGCGCGGGCCGGGCGGGCACGCCTCCCGGGTGCCGTCCGCCGACGGCGCCGTACGCAAACTCGCCCGGCTGCTCGACGCGATCTCCGACGGCGGCCTCGGCGTCCGGCTCACCCCGGTCGTCGACCACATGCTGGGCGAACTCGCGCGGGCGCTGCCGCCCGAGGCCGGCCGCGCCGTCGAGGCGTTCCGGGCCGACCCCGGGAACGCCGCCCTCCTGGCCGGGCTGGGCGACACGGCCTCCCGCTATCTCCAGTCGCTCGTCAGGCACACGGTCACCGCCACCGTGCTGCGCGGCGGCACGGTGACGAACGTGCACCCCTCCGAGATCACGGTCGAACTCGACGGACGGCTGCTCCCCGGTGACTTCTCGACGGAGGACTTCCTCGCCGGACTGCGCGCCCGGGCCGGCTGCGAGATGGACGTCGAGATCCTCGTGGAGGGCGAGAAGAGCCCGCCACCGCGACTCGGCGGCTTCTACGACCGGCTCGCCGCAGTGCTCAGGGACAGGGACCCGGGCGGCGTCCCGGTCCCCGTGATCACGCCCGCCTCGACCGACGCGCGGGTCTTCCGCGGGCTCGGCATCGAGTGCTACGGCTGGATGCCGCTGCTGCACGGACCCGAGGTCGTCTACCGCGACCGCCTGCACTGCGCCGACGAGCGCGTCTCGGTGCGGGCACTGGAGTTCGGCGCCGACTGCTTCCACACCCTGCTGACGGGCCCCTGGAGCTGAGGGATCCCCCGTCGTAGCCGCGAGATGGGCGAGTGAAAGGCTGGACGGGTCCATCGCCGGCGGAACGGGAGCCATCGTCATGGGGGACACCGGATCGGGGAGACACGTCCGCGATGTGGACGATCTCGACCAGGCGGCGGCCGTCTTCCAGAGCGTGCGGCCCCGCCTGTTCGGGATCGCGTACCGGATGCTGGGCAGTTCCACCGAGACGGAGGACCTGCTGCAGGACGTCTGGATGCGCTGGCAGGCCTACGACCGCGACACGGTGGCCGAACCGGGAGCGTTCCTGGCGACGGTGACCACCCGCCTCGCCCTCAACGTCCTGCAGTCCGCCCGGGTCCGCCGCGAGACGTACGTCGGCCCGTGGCTCCCCGAACCCGTCGACACCCGCGACGACCCCCACCTCGGCGCCGAGCGGGGCGAGGCCCTGGGCTTCGCGGTCCTGCTCCTGCTGGAGCGGCTCACCCCCACCGAACGCGCGGCCTACGTGCTGCGCGAGGCGTTCGACTACCCCTACCGGCAGATCGCCGAGATCATCGAGACCAGTGAGGCGGCGGTGCGGCAACTGGTCAGCAGGGCCCGCAAGCACCTCGCCTCCAAGCGCCGGGCGCCGGTGACCAGAGCCGAGCAGCGCAGGCTGCTCGGCGCCTTCGTCACCGCCGCCCGCTCCGGCGACCTCGCCGCGCTGGAGCGGATCCTCGCCGCGGACGTGGTCAGCTACTCCGACGGCGGCGGCGCGGTCCGCGCCTCCCGCATCCCCGTGGTCGGCGCGCTGCGGGTCGCGAAGTACGTCAGGGCGTTCGCGGACCGCTTCTGGGCCGGGGCCGAGGTGGAGTGGGCCGACGTCAACGGGCAGGCGGCGGCGGTGCTCCGCCGAGACGGCGAGGTGTTCACCGTGCTCACCGTCAACGCCTCCGACGAGGGCATCGACCAGGTGCTGTGGATGATGAACCCCGCCAAGATCGCCGCAGTGTCCGGCGCGGACGGGCCGGGTCAGGAGGGGAACTCGACCCCCGCCAGCCGCTCGGAGACGTCCCACAGCCGGGCCGCGTCGGACCCGGCCCGGACCGACCGGTAGAGGGGCAGCTCCGTGGGGCCGCCCGTGAACTGGCCAATGCCGTCGGGGCCGTACAGCCGACCGCCCTGGGCGTCCGGGCTGGTGGCCGCGTACAGGGCGGGCAGCAGCCCGGCGCCGACCGGCTGCACGAACAGACCCCACCGCAGGAGCCGGGTCATGATCCGCTCGTACGGCGCGGAGCGGGCGCGGCCGAGGTTCGGCCCGGACGCGTAGAGGTTGGTCAGGGTCGTGCCGGGATGGGCGACGTTGCTCACGACGCCCCACCCGCCGGCCCTGCTGCGCCGGTCCAGTTCGAGCCCGAAGAGCAGGTTGGCCAGCTTCGACTGACCGTACGAGCGGACCGGCGAGTACCTCCGTTCGCTCTGCAGGTCGGCCCAGTCGATCTTCGCCGAGCGGGCGGCGCCGCTGGTCATGGTGGTGACCCGCGCTCCGCGCAGGCGCAGCAGCGGCAGGAGCCGTGCCACCAGCGCCAGGTGGCCGATGTGGTTGGTGCCGAACTGCAGTTCCAGGCCGTCCGCGGTGGTGTGCCGGGAGGCGGGAGCCATCACACCCGCGTTGTTGATCAGGATGTCGATCGGGCGGGCCTCGTGCCGAAGGGCGTCGGCGAGTTTCGCGACCGACTCCAGCGAGGCCAGGTCGAGCTCACGAGTGGAGATCACGGCCTCCGGCGCGGCCGCGTGGATCCTCTGGAGCGCGGCGGCGCCCTTGGCGACGTTGCGGACCGGCAGCACCACCTCGGCCCCGGCCTGGGCCAGGCGTGTGGCCAGGCCGAGACCGAGACCGTCGCTGCCCCCGGTCACCACCGCCAGCTTCCCGCTCAAGTCGGGTACTTCCATTGCGAGCCCCCCTGGTCGCCATGCGTTCCGTCCTGCTGAGCAAGACAGGACGGCCTCCCCGTCTGTGACGCGTGTGTCCGTCATCACAGATCGAGAGGCTCCCTCACCTACGGGCCTGTGCCTTCGGCCGCTGGAGGGGTACGGCCCGCGGGGCGCGCACGGGGTTTTGCGAAAGGGGGGCGCGAGAACCGCGTCGCGGCGTGTAATGTCGAGACAGAGGTTGTGTCGAAGTACCAGTATGCGTTGAAACGCCTGCTGAGTAGTGACAGCGGGCGTTGCCGTACGGAGCCGAGGCTTTCCCGAGGCGGTCGGTCGCAGCAGCCCGAGGGACCACACCCGTGGCCCTCGAGATCGTCTCATGAAGGAGAAAGCAGTATGGCCCAGGGAACCGTCAAGTGGTTCAACGCCGAGAAGGGCTTCGGCTTCATCGCCCCCGACGACGGCACTCCGGACGTCTTCGTCCACTACTCGGCCATCGACAGCCGCGGCTACCGCTCGCTCGAGGAGAACCAGCGGGTCGAGTACACCGCCGGCCAGGGCGCCAAGGGCCCGCAGGCCGAGCAGGTCCGCCCGCTCTAAGCAGCGCTTCGCACCGCCGATGCCGGGCCCACCGAGGTGAGGCCCGCGCCATCCGACGGCATCCGGCCCCGGACTCCTCTCGGAGTCCGGGGCCTTCGTCATTCGGTGAAGTACGTCTGATCCAGTGAACTACGGTTGAGTCAACCGTAGTTCGCTCAAATACACTTCGACCCGTGCGTAAGCCCCAGCATGTGTTCGACCGTGAGCGAGAGTGGGCGGGCCTGGTCTCGTTCGCTTCGGAAGCGAGCCCGGGAGCTCGGCTCGGCGTGGTGAGCGGCCGCCACCGCCAAGGGAAGAGCTATCTCCTGCAGGCCTTGGCGAGCAGCATGGGCGGCATCTACTTCCCAGCGCTCGAGGTGACCGAGGCGGTGGCGCTGCGCCTCTTCGCCGATGAACTGATCAGGTTCACCGGCGCTCCTGTTCCGGCCTTCCGCGACTGGATCGACGCCATCCCCTACCTCTTCGGTGTTGTACGAGACCGGCCGGTGCCTGTCGTGCTGGACGAGTTTCCGTACCTCGTCAAGGCGTCTCCGGAGCTTCCCTCGATCATCCAGCGGGAGCTGGGCCCCGGCGGCTCGGGAGCCGGCAGCATGGCCCGGGTACTGCTCTGCGGTTCGGCGATGTCGGTCATGGGCGGGTTGTTGTCCGGTACGGCTCCGCTTCGCGGGCGCGCGGGACTGGAAATGGTCGTCAGGCCCTTCGACTACCGTCAGGCCGCCCGCTTCTGGGGCATCGGCGACCCGCGTCTGGCGGTCCAGGTCCACGCGGTGGTGGGCGGGACACCGGCCTACCGAAGGGAGTTCGTCCGTGGCGACGTCCCGGCCGGACCGGCGGATTTCGACGACTGGGTGATCAGATCGGTGCTGAACGCCGAGGTTCCGTTGTTCAGGGAGGCCCGCTACCTCCTGGCGGAGGAGACGGAGATCCGCGACCCGTCGCTCTACCACTCCGTCCTCGCCGCCGTAGCCGACGGCAACACGACGTCAGGGGGGATCGCCGGCTATGTGGGGCGCAAGTCCAACGAGATCGCGCATCCGCTCCGCGTCCTGGAGGACAGCCATCTCCTGGTCAAGGAACGCGATCTTTTCCGCCCGAACCGGAGTTACTACCGGGTGGCCGAACCGCTCGTCACGTTCTACCAGGCGATCATGGTCAGGGAGTGGGCGCGGCTGGAGCGTGGGGACGCGGCCACGGTGTGGCGGGGCAGCAGGGCACGCTTCCTGTCGCAGGTCGTCGGCCCCCACGCCGAGGTGCTCTGCCGCGAGTACGCCCTGCATGCCGATGCCGCGGCCGGTGAGGTGGGGAGCGGAGTCGTACCGGATCCGGCCAACCGCACACAGATCGAGATCGATGTCGCCGTTCTGGCACCCGCGGATCACGGACGCCCACGGCGGGTCCTCTCGCTGGGTGAGGTCAAGTGGGACAGGGTCATGGGGGCCGAGCACGTGGCCCGGCTCCGCCGTGCGCGCGACCTGCTCACCGTCAAGGGGTACGACACCCGTGACACGGTGCTCACGTGCTACTCGGGCGCGGGATTCACCGCGGAGCTCGGCGCCCTATCAGGGGGGGACGTACGCCTGATCCCACTCGGCGACCTCTACGATTGATCGAACGCTTACCCGGTCACCCGTGGTCCTGGAGCTCACCTCCTGCGCTCCCCGGAGACAGCCTTCAGCAGGACCGGGCGAGGGCCTCACCGGCGTGAGCGCGCGGTTGAAAGTTTCATCACGAGGCCGCCGCCTGTTCTGTGTGGGCTGTGCCGGTAACGCCAGATAGATGCGCCTCTGAAGGTCGGAGCGTCACCGGACCTCTCGATCGGCCTCTTGACGCCACCCGCTGTCCCCTAGTTTGCTCCGCCAATACCACCACCGACATCGACGCCCGTGGACGCGACCTCTCGTGCCACAGAAAATGTTAGCGCTAACAGCACTTCGTACGACCCAGGCCTCCGCCTCGACCCACCCTCAGGAGTAGACCATGCATTCACCCCCCATCCGTTCGGCCGTCGGCCGGTGGCGTTCCCATGTCACCGTGGCGGCGCGTGTGTCCGCCGCGCTGGTGACGGTGCTGGCCGCGGCGCTGGTCTCGGCGGGGCCCGCGTCGGCGGCGGCCGCGCCGCTGGTGGGCGTCGGGTCGGGCCGGTGCCTCGATGTGGTGGGCAACACCGACGCGCAGGGAACCGGTCTGCAGATCTACGACTGCAACGGCCAGGCCAACCAGGCGTTCGAGTTCACCTCGTCGGGTGACCTGCGGACGTTCAACGGCACGCGGTGCGTGGACGCCTACGGTCAGGGCACCGCGAACGGCACCAAGGTGGTCATCTGGTCCTGCAACGGCCAGGCCAACCAGAAGTGGCGCCTCAACTCCGACGGGACGATCACGGGCGTGCAGTCGGGCCTGTGCCTCGACGTGAGCAACTACGGCACGGCCAACGGGTCCGCCGTCTACCTGTGGACCTGCCACGGCGGGACCAACCAGAAGTGGACCACCTCCGGCGGCCCGAGCCAGTCGCCGTCCGCGTCGCCGTCCGCGTCGCCGTCTGTGACGCCGACCGGCACGTGCCCGCTTCCGTCGTCGTACCGCTGGACCTCGACGGGCGCGCTGGCGCAGCCGAAGTCCGGCTGGGTGTCGCTCAAGGACTTCACCAACGTCACCTACAACGGCAAGCACATCGTCTACGCCACCACGCACGACACCGGGTCGACCTGGGGTTCGATGGCCTTCAGCCCGTTCACCAACTGGTCGGACATGGCCTCGGCCACCCAGACCAAGATGAACTCCTCCACGGTCGCGCCCACGCTGTTCTACTTCGCCCCCAAGAACATCTGGGTGCTCACCTACCAGTGGGGCGGGACCGCGTTCTCCTACCGCACCTCCAGCGACCCGACCAACCCCAACGGCTGGGGTGCGACGCAGACCCTGTCCACCGCGAACATCGGCGGTGGGGGCACCGGCCCGATCGACCAGACGCTGATCGGTGACGGCCAGAACATGTACCTGTTCTTCGCCGGCGACAACGGCAAGATCTACCGGCAGAGCATGCCGATCGGGAACTTCCCGAGCAGCTTCGGCTCCAACTACACGCAGATCATGAGCGACTCGACCAACAACCTGTTCGAGGCGGTCGAGGTCTACAAGCTGCAGAACCAGAACAAGTACCTCATGCTCGTCGAGGCGATCGGCTCGCAGGGCCGCTACTTCCGCTCGTTCACGGCCGACAGCCTGAGCGGGTCGTGGACGCCGAACGCCGCCAGCGAGAGCAACCCGTTCGCCGGCAAGGCCAACAGCGGTGCCACCTGGACCAACGACATCAGCCACGGTGACCTGGTCCGCAACAACCCCGACCAGACCAAGACGGTCGACCCCTGCAACCTGCAGCTGCTCTACCAGGGCCGCAGCCCGAACTCCGGCAACGTCGACTACGGTCTCCTGCCCTACCGCCCGGGCGTCCTGACCCTGCAGCGCTAAGGCATGACACAGGTCCCGCCTCCAAGCCCTGACAGGTGAGGGTGGACCTGAAACGGGCGGGCTCGGCACAACGCCGAGCCCGCCCTCGTCATGTACAGCCCTCAGGTCATCCTGCCGCCGGGCGGTGTCAGCAGAGCGCGAGGGCCGTGTGGATCAGGTGGAGGTGGGTGAACGCCTGCGGGAAGTTGCCCAGATGGCGCCCCTGGACGGGGTCGTACTCCTCGGGGAGCAGGCCCACGTCGTTGGTGAGGGCCAGCAACCGCTCGAACAGGTCCACGGCCTCGTCCTTGCGGCCGACGAGGTCGAGCGCTTCGGCCAGCCAGAAGCTGCAGGCGAGGAAGGCGCCCTCGGCTCCGGGCAGGCCGTCGATCTCGTTGCCCTCGGAGACCGGATAACGCAGCACGAAGCAGTCGGTCATCAGCTCACGTTCGATCGCGTCGATCGTGCCGACGACCCGGGGGTCCTCAGCGGGCAGGAAGCCGACGATCGGGATGAGGAGCAGCGCCGCGTCGAGTTCGCGAGAGCCGTACGACTGGGTGAACGTGCCGCGTCCGGGATCGAAGCCCCTGTCGCAGACCTCGGCGTGGATCCGGTCCCGCATGGCCCGCCAGCGCCTGAGGGGACCGGTGTGGCCCAGCTCCTCGATCGCCCGGACCTGCCGGTCGGCCGCCACCCACGCCATGACCTTGGAATGGACGAAGTGCCGCCGCGGGCCGCGGACCTCCCACAGGCCCTCGTCGGGCTGGGTCCAGCAGCGCTCCAGGAAGTCCATCAACCGGCAGACGATGGTCCAGGCGTAGTCGTGCGGCGGCATCCCCAGCTTGCGGGCCCGGTAGAAGCAGTTGAGGACCTCGCCGTAGACGTCGAGCTGAAGCTGGCCGGCCGCGCCGTTGCCGATCCGCACCGGCCGGGAGCCCTCGAACCCGGGAAGCCAGTCGAGCGTCTGCTCCGGCAGGCGCCGTTCGCCCGCCACGCCGTACATGATCTGGAGGTCCTCCGGGCGGCCGGCGATGGCGCGGAGCAGCCAGTCGAGCCAGGCGCCGGCCTCGGTGACGTATCCGGACTCGGTCAGGGCGTCGAGTGTCATCGCGGCGTCGCGCAGCCAGCAGAATCGGTAGTCCCAGTTGCGTACCCCGCCGAGATGCTCGGGCAGTGACGTGGTGGGAGCCGCCACGACGCCGCCGGTCGGGCTGTAGGTGAGCGCCTTGAGCGTGATGAGGGAGCGGATCACGGTGGCGCGGCAGCGGCCCGGCAGCCAGCAGCGGGAGGCCCACTCCTCCCAGAACCGGTTGGTCTCGACGAACTGCTCGCCGGGATCGATGATGCCGGGTTCCGGCTGGTGCGAGGGGTGCCACGTGAACACGAACGACCGGCGTTGCCCCGCGGCGATCGTGAAGACGCCGGTGTGCAGGCCGCCGCTGCCCTTCAGGTGGACGGGAGTGTCGATCCAGACGGAGTCGGGCCCGCCGATGGCGTGGAGGCGGCCGCCCAGGCGGCGGGCCCAGGGGACGATGCTGCCGTAGTCGAACCGGATGCTGATCTCCGTGGTCATGTGCACCGTCCCGGACACGCCCTCCACGATCCGGACCAGGGCGGGGTTGGCGTGCCGGGGAGGCATGAAGTCGATGACCTTGACGGTCCCCGTGGAGGTCTCCCACACGGTCTCGAGGATCAGCGTGTCGCCGGCGTACGCGCGCCGCGTCGCCATCTCGTGCCCGGCGGGGGCCAGCCGCCAGAACCCGTTGGACTCGTCACCGAGGAGCTTGGCGAAGCATGCGGGGGAGTCGAACCGGGGAAGGCAGAGCCAGTCGATCGATCCGTCGCGACCGACGAGAGCGGCCGACTGCGTGTCCCCGATGAGGGCGTAGTCCTCGATCCGCATGTGGACCACGCTACTCGCCGGGTGGCGCGTCACCCTCCGGGCGTGTCCTCGTCCTCGTCCTCGTGCGAGGACCTGTGCCACCGGACGTCATGTCTTCGTGAACAGTGCGGGTCCGCGGCCTGGTTGCAAGACGATCCCGTCGGGACGTCAACTTACTCATATGGGTGCCGGCCGGCCGGGGAGCACTGCCATGACCAAGGACATCACCTACCGCAGGATCTACGAGGAGTCCTCGCCCGAGGACGGCAGAAGGGTGCTCGTCGACCGCGTCTGGCCTCGGGGGATGCGCAAGGAGGACGCGCATCTCGACGAGTGGCTGCGTGACGTCGCCCCCTCCACCGAACTGCGCCGCTGGTACGGCCACGAGCCCGGCCGCTTCGCCGAGTTCCGCCGGCGCTACCTCGCCGAGCTGCGCGAGCCCGAACGGCGGCAGGCCGTGGACCGTCTGCGGGACATCGCCGGCCACGACAGGCTGACGCTGCTGACCGCCACCCGCGACGTCGAACACAGCCAGGCCGCCGTGCTCGCCGAGTGGCTGACCGACCCTGGGAGATCCAGGGCCTGACGCGATCGCCCGGGAGCACGGCGTGCCGAACCGGTGCCCGTGCCCTGTTGACCGCCACGACGCAAAAAATACCATCCGACAGGTATTTTGTGGCTGAGACGGCATGGCTCCTCCTTGTGCAAGTGAGGATGTCCCCCAGTTACACACTTCCGAGGCCAGAGGTGGCTGTCAGGCCAGCGTAGGCCGCCTGTCGCTCCCGGGTGACGCCGTTCGCAAAGTTACATACCTACGCGAAGGTATGCGATAGTGGGCGAGAAACCACCGGTGACTCAGGGCACCAGTGTCAGCTCCCAAGTGGTGAACGACCGCGCACACCGCGCTCCGTCAGGCACGGCGCGCCCACATCCCCCGGCCAGACGAACCGCCGGCCAGCCCCCGGCGTCCGCCTGCCCGAAAACCCCCGATCACCCCACGGATCCCGAGCTTTCGAAGGAACCTGATGAAATTCGGAAACAATCTGCGGATCAAGACCGCCACCTCGTGGCTCCCGCCGGACCACGAGACCGTCGAGGACGCCGTCACGGCGGGCAAGCTGGCCGCCTCGGACGTCGAGCGGCTCGGACTCACCCAGCTGCCGGTCTCGGCCCAGTGGTCCGGCCCCGAGATGGCGGTGGCCGCCGCCCGCGACGCGATCAGCCGGGCGGGCTGGAGCCCGTCCAAGGTGGGCCTCGTGCTGCACACCTGGATCTATCACCAGGGACACGACATGTGGTCGCCACCGCACTATGTGGCGAACGAGCTGGGCACTCCCGACGCCCTGTCGTACGCCGTCCAGCAGGGCTGCAACGGCGGCGCGATGGCCCTCCAGGTGGCCGCGATGCACCTGGCCGCCGACCCCGGGCTCGGCGCCGCGCTCATCACCACCGGAGACCGCTTCCTGCCGCCCGGTTTCGACCGCTGGGCCTGCGACTACGGCTTGGGCTTCGGTGACGCGGGGTCCGCGGTGCTGCTGCATCACGGCGACGCGGGACCCGACGACTACGCGCTCGTGTCCATGGCCACCGAGACCGCCGCCGAACTCGAGCTGATGCTCCGGCACGGCGACGACTTCAGCCCCACGCCCTTGTGGCACAACGAGTACATCGACCTGCGCCGTCCGAAGAAGTCCTATATGGCGGTGCACGGCAAGGAGAAGTTCACCGAGATCGCCAGCCGGTCGATCCGCAAGGTGATCGTGGACAGCGTGCACGACGCGGGGCTGCGGCTCGACGATCCCCGGATCAAGTACATCGCGCTGCCGCGGCTCGGAACGGGCCTGCTGGACGGCATCTACATGCCGGTGCTGGACGAGGTGCTGAAGGCCGAGGCGCTGTGGTTCGGCGCGGTCACCGGCCACATGGGCTGCGGGGACTTCCTCGCGAACCTGGCCGACCTGCGGGACCAGATGCCGCTCGAGCCGGGCGACTTCGCGCTGGTGATCAGCGGCGGGGCGGCCTGGACCTGGGCCTGCGCCGTCGTGCAGGTGCCGGAGGAGCGGATACCGGAAGGGGACGTCTGATGGCTCTGGGGCTCCTCGGCCTGGGCGGTCATGTTCCGCCGGTGGTCGTCGCCAACGCGCAGGTCGCCGAGTGGGCCGGCGTGGACGAGAACTGGATCGTCGAGCGGACCGGCATTCTGGAACGCAGGTACCGCGAGCCGGGCACCGCCACCTCCGACCTCGCGTTGAACGCCGCCCGTGAGGCGCTGGCCGTACGGCCCGGGGCGGCGGACCGGCTCGGGCTGATCATCGTGGGCACCTCGACGCCCGACCAGCCGCAGCCCTCCACCGGAGCGATTCTGCAGGACAAGCTCGGGCTGTCCGGTTTCCCGGCGTTCGACGTCAACGCGGTGTGCTCCGGCTTCCTCTACGCACTGGCGGTCGCCGACTCGATGATGTCGGCGCGGCTGTCCGGGCAGGGCGGCGAGTACGCCCTGGTGGTCGGCGCGGACGTCTACTCCTCGCTGATGGACCCCGCCGACCGGCGCACCGTCAGCCTGTTCGGCGACGGGGCCGGGGCGGTGCTGCTCGGTTCCGTGCCCGAGGGGTACGGCGTCCTGGACTGGCGGCTGGTCACCCATGGCGAGTACCGCGATCTGGTCGAGGTGACCGCCGGCGGCACCCGCCGGCCGCTGGACGCCCAGGCCCGGGAGGCGGGGGAGCACCTGTTCCGGATGAAGGGCCGTCCCGTACGCGAGTACGCGATGCGCACCCTTCCCAAGGTGATCGGCGAGGCGCTCGACTCCGCCGGGCTGCGGCTGGAGGACGTGGACCGCCTCATCCTGCACCAGGCCAACACCCGCATGGTCGAGGAGTGCTACCGCGAGCTGGGCGTCGACCCCTCCCGGGTACCGCTCACCGCACCGCGGTTCGGCAACACCGCCGCCGCCTCCATCCCGCTCACCCTCCGCACGGAGCACGAACGCCGTCCCTTCCGGCGCGGCGAGCTCCTGGTGCTGGCCGGTGTGGGCGGCGGCATGACCGCTGGAGCCGTCGTCGTCCGCTGGTACTGAGCCCGCCGGACCTCCGCCGGAAACCGGGCAAGCGCTGCGAAAAGGAGAGAGATATGCCGATGGCGACCGCGGCGGGGCACCGCTGCTACGAGCTGTGGGATCCGATGCCTGACGAGGTGCGGGAAGGCGCCAGGCGGTTCGCCGCCGTACAGGCGCTCAACGAGCTGGTGGGCGTGCTGCAGTACGTCGAGTGGCTGGACCGCGCCCCCAGCCACACCAGGCGGCAGATGCTCATGGCCAAGATCCAGGACGAGGTCGGTCACGGGCACGTGGTCGCACGCGTCGCCGAGGACCTGGGCATGCCGCGCGAGCGGATCCTCCTCGACTACCTGGAGGGTCGTACGCGGATCCACAACATCTTCCATTACTCCTTCGCGACCTGGGAGGAGGTCGGCCCCGGGCTGCTCCTGACGAACTCGGCCGCGATCACGCAGTTCCAGTCCCTGGCGAAGGGCGTGTACCTGCCGTACGCCCGGGCGCTGCGCAAGGTCGAGCGCGAGGAGTCCTTCCACTACCAGCACGCCCTGGACCTGACCCACGAGATCCTGACGCACGGTGACGCCGAGCAGCGCCGCCGGGTGCAGGAGGGGTTCGAGCTGTGGCTGCCGCGAATCCTGGCCTACCTCGGGCCGCCCGACACCGACACCCTGCACACCAACCGGATGTGGCAGGTCGGCCTCAAGCCGGACGGCAACGACGAGGTACGCCAGGCCTGGCTCAACAAGATCATCCCGGTGGTCCGGAAGCTCGGTCTGCACGTGGACCCATCGCTGGTCCGTCAGGCGCCCTCGGGCGAGTGGGAGTTCGAGATGCCCGACTGGGCCCAGGTGAAGAAGGTCATCGCGAACGGCGGGCCGTCGTCGCAGCGGCGGCTGGACTGGGTGCGCAGCGCCCTGGAGCGCAACGCGCCGTACCGGCGCGCGCTGCAGGGGGTGGCGTGAATGCCGCACATCCCGACCGACTCCGACGTCTACGAGGTGTTCGCGCAGAGCGGCCACGGCACGGCTCTCAACCATGTCGGTTCCATCGTCTCGCCGCGCCCGGACGCCGCCTGGCACCTGGCCAAGGAGACCTACGGGCGCCGCGACGACCTCGTCAAACTCTGGGTGGTCCGCCGCACCGACATGATCGTCTCCAGCGCGGGCGACCGCGACCTGCTCGCCGCCAAGACCCGGATGCCGTACCGCCAGCCCGGCTTCCCCACCGCACGCCGCCGCGACCGCTCCGCCGCCCCGCCTGCCGTCGCCGCCCCGCCGGAACGCCGTGACAGCGGTCTGACCGAGCGCCGCGACGACGCACGCGAGCCCGGGCTCACCGACCTGTGGCTGGCGCTCGCCGACGACCTGTTCGTCCTGGGCAACCGGCTGGGCGAACGCATCGTCGACTACATCGACCTGGAGGAGGCGCTGGCGGTCGGCTCCATCGGGCAGGAGGCGCTGGCGCACGCCGGGACGATCCTGGTGCTGTGCGGCTTCGACCAGCCTGCTGTGGATGCCCGGTTCTTCGACCGGGCGCAGGCGCAGTGGCAGGTGTCGCGCGTCGTCGAGCGGCTCACCGACTGGCCGTCCCTGGTGGCCGGCGGCCTTGTGATCGCCGCGGCCGTCGCCGTACTCGCCGAGCAGACCGCGGAGGCCGAGCCCGGAGCGGAGTGGCTGCCCGCGATCAGCGCCATCCGCGATGAGCAACTGGTCCACCTGGACCACTGGCGGCGGTGGGCGCGGGCGCTGGCCGCCTGGCCCGAGACCCGGACGGAGTTCGCGCGTGCCTACGCCGAAGTGACCGAGTGCGCCGGCGACATGTTCGGTGCCCGGCCGCAGTCGCAGGGACAGGGAGTTCCGGCGGCCGCGCCGCCCGCCGGTCCGGCGCTGGCCGTGACACTGCACGAGCGTCTCGCCGCGCTGGTCGGCGACAACGGCGGACCCGGATCGCGCCTGCCGGACGGCCCGAGGACGCGGACCTGGGGCGTGGGCGGGAGCGCACTGGCCGACTCCCTTTCCCGTGGTCGCGCGATCCGTGACCACTACGCCCCGGGGGTGTTCAGTTGAACGCCGACCAGCTCGCCGACGTGGTCGCCGGCGTGAGCGATCCGGAGATCGACGTGGGCCTGCGCGACCTCGGAGTGCTGCGCTCGGTGTCGCTGACCGACGGCCGGATCCGCGTCCACCTGACCCCCACCCGGCTCAGCTGTCCCGCCGTCGGTGAGATCGCCCGGCGGGTGCGGGCCGCGCTCGCCGAGGCGGCACCGGGGCACGGGATCGAGGTCGTGTGGGAGCGCGGCGCGTGGCAGCCCGCGGCGGTGACCGCCGCCGGCCGGGACGCGCTGCGCAGGGGCGGCTATCGCGTGGCGGGCACCGCTCCCAGGTGCCCCTACTGCGACGGCGAGGACGTCGAGCAGGCCGGACGCTTCGGCGGAGCGGTGTGCAAGGTCCCCTACGACTGCCGCGGCTGCGGCTCGACCTTCGATGTGATCGGCACGGCCGGCTGCAACGCCATGCTCCCCACCCCCGTGAGAGGAGGGTCACGATGAGACTCAGCGGAAAGACCGCCGTGATAACCGGGGGCTCCCGGGGCCTCGGCCGGGCGATCGCGGAACGCTACCTGCAGGAGGGGGCGCGGGTGGTCTGCGCCGCCCGCAACCCCTATGACATCAAGGAGGTCCTCGACCTCGCACCCGGCCGCTGCGCCTACGTCCCCGTGGACGTCACCAGCGACGAGTCGGTCGCCGCGCTGATGGACGAGACCGTCGAACGCTTCGGAGGCATCGACATCCTGGTGGCCAACGCCGGCGTGAGCCGGGACGGGCGGGTGGACCGGCTGCCGGTGGCCGACTGGCAGGACATGGTGACGACCAACCTGACCGGGGTCTTCCTCTGCACCAGGGCCGCCGTCCCCCACCTGGAGCGCAGCGGCGCCGGCCGGATCGTCAACGTCTCGTCCAGCATGGCGACCCGGGTCGCGATCGGCGCCGCCGGATACTGCGCCACCAAAGCCGCGGTGGAGATGTTCACCAGGGTCAGCGCGATCGAGCTCGCCCCACGCGGCATCCTCGTCAACTCCCTGGCCCCGGGAATCCTCGACGAGGGGATGGGCCAGCAGCTCACCGGCAACGACCGGATCTGGTCGCGCTACAAGACCAGGCTGGCGCTCGGCCGGCCCGGCCACGCGGACGAAGCCGCCGACGCGGCGGTCTTCCTGGCCGGACCCGAGTCCTGCTACGTCAACGGCCACGTGCTGGAAGTGAACGGAGGCCTGCTGTGGTCATGACGTTCACTCCCGAGGTCGAGCACCCCGCCGTGTGGCTGGACGTCGACGGCGCGGTGGGCGTCATCCGTCTCGACCGGCCGCCGCTCAACGTGCTCGACCGTGCGGCACAGGCCGCGTTGCGCCTCGCCGCCGAGCGGGCCGCGACCGACGAGCGGGTCCGCGCGGTGGTCGTGTACGGCGGGCCCACGGTCTTCTCGGCGGGGGCCGACATCAAGGAGATGGCCGCGATGACGCACGCCGCGATGGTCGGGCACGCGGCGGTGCTCCAGGCGGCCTTCGACGCGGTCGCCGCCATCCCCAAGCCGGTGGTGGCCGCGATCAACGGGCCCGCTCTCGGCGGCGGCTGCGAGCTGGCCCTGACCGCCGACGCGCGCATCTGCGGCAGCGAGGCGCGGCTCGGGCTCCCCGAAGTCCTGCTCGGCGTCATCCCCGGAGCGGGTGGCACCCAGCGGCTGCCCCGGCTGATCGGTCCGGCGAGGGCCAAGGAGCTGATCTTCAGCGGGCGCCAGGTGGGCGCGAAGGAGGCGCTGGAGATCGGCCTGGTGGACCAGGTCGTGCCGACCGACCAGGTACTGGACAGCGCACTGCGCTGGGCGCGGCGCTTCGAAACGGGCCCGGCGCTGGCCCTCCACGCGGCGAAGACCGCCATAGACGCGGGCCTGGCGACCGATCTGGCCGCCGGGCTCGCCATCGAACGGTCGGTGTTCGCCGGACTGTTCGGCACCCAGGACCGTACGAGCGGCATGCAGGGGTTCATCACCGAAGGCCCTGGCCGCGCACGCTTCACCGGGAGGTAGTCACCATGAATCCAGCGACCGTCGAGTTCCAACGCGCCCGCGACCACCTGCTGTCCTCCTACGGGGACCTGCCGCGCGCCCGGGCCTTTCCCAGGCCCGAGGTGGGACAGGATTTCAGCTGGGTCGCGGACTGGTTCGATGTGATCGCCCAGGGGAACGACGCCATCGCGCTGCGCGTGGTCGACCTCGACCAGCGGGGAGAGGTCGTCGCCGACACCGCGCTGAGTTTCGCCGAGCTGGCCGAGCGCTCCCAGCGGGTCGCCCGGTGGCTGCGGGCGGCCGGCGTACGGCGGGGTGACCGCATGCTGCTGATGCTCCCCAACCGGGTGGAACTGTGGGAGTGCCTGCTGGCCGCGTTCCGTCTGGGCTGCGCCGTGATCCCCGCGTCCGTCCAGCTCACGCCCGACGACCTGGCCGACCGGCTGGAACGCGGTGGCGTGGGGCACGTCGTCGCCGAGGCCGGTCTCACCCCCAAGCTGGCACGTCTGAGCGGCGGACGCACGTGCATCGCCGTCGGCGGCCCGGTGCCGGGCTGGCTGGACTACCAGGGGGCCTATGCCGCCGAGCCGCTCCGGGAGGCGGTGCGGACCCGGCCCGAGGAGCCGTCGCTCATCTACTTCACCTCGGGTTCGACCAACCGTCCCAAGCTGGTCGGGCACACGAGCGTGAGCTATCCGATCGGCCACCTGTCGACCATGTACTGGATCGGCATCCGGCCGGGCGACGTGCACCTCAACATCTCCTCGCCCGGGTGGGGAAAGCACGCCTGGAGCAACCTGTTCGCCCCCTGGAACGCGCAGGCGACGGTCATGGTCGTCAACCAGCCGAGGTTCGCCGCGCGTCCGCTGCTCGAAATGATGTCGCGCTACGCCGTGACCACCTTCTGCGCGCCGCCCACCGTCTGGCGAAGCCTGCTCCAGGAGGACCTCACGCAGTGGCCGATCTCGCTGCGCGAGGCGGTGGCCGCCGGGGAACCGCTGAACGGGGAGGTGGTGCGCCGCGTCCGCGAGGCGTGGGGGGTGACGGTACGGGACGGCTACGGACAGACCGAGACCACCGCCCAGATCGGGACTCCGCCGGGCATGGAGAGCGTCGACGGGGCGCTGGGCTGGGCGCTGCCGGGCTACGAGGTGGCGCTGCTGGACCCGAACACCGGCGTTCCCATCCCGGACGGCCCCGGGGAGGGCGAGATCTGCCTGCCGCTGGCCAGTCGCCCGCTCGGCCTGATGAGCGGATATCTGGGCAACTCCGAGGCGACCGCATACTGCACGCGCGGCGGCTACTACCACACCGGCGACATCGCCACCCGGGACGCCGACGGACTCTTCCGCTACACCGGGCGGGGCGACGACCTCTTCAAGGCGTCCGACTACCGGATCTCCCCCTTCGAGCTGGAGAGCGTGCTGCTGCGGCATCCGGCCGTCGCCGACGCCGCCGTGGTGCCCTCACCCGAACCGCTTCGACTGGCCGTGCCCAAGGCGTACGTGGCGCTCGCCGCCGGCTACCGGCCGGAGGCCGAGACCGCACAGCTCATCCTCGCCCACGCCCGCGACCAGCTCGCGCCCTACAAGCGGATCCGCCGCATCGAGTTCGCCGAACTGCCCAAGACCGTCACCGGCAAGATCCAGCGCACCGAGCTGCGGCGGCGGGAGGAACAGCGGAGTTCGCGGTCGGCGCAGGAGTGGTGGGAGGAGGACTTCCAGAACTAGGTCGTGTCTGACACTCCCAGCCCCCCGCGACGTGAGCGGGCTGTGCGACGGGCGCGCGTTCCCCCGCACAGCTCGCCCGCCCGGGCCGACTACTCCCCGGAGACGAAATGAATGCCGTCATCATAAGCAGGGGTCAACGCAGACGAGCCGTGTTGAGCAGCCTCATCGGGAACAGCATCGAATGCTATGAGTTCCTCGTCTACGGCACGTTCTCGACGCTCTACTTCAACAAACTGTTCTTCCCTTCGTTCGACCCCGCCACCGGCACCCTGCTGTCCCTGTCGACGTTCGCGGTCGCCTTCGCGGGACGGCCGCTCGGTGCCTTCGTGTTCGGGCACTTCGGAGATCGGATCGGCCGCAAGGCGACGCTGGTCACCACGCTTGTCATGATGGGCGGCGCGACGGTCCTGATCGGCCTGCTGCCCACCTACGCCACCATCGGTGTCGCCGCCCCGATATTGCTGAGCGTCCTCCGGTTCATCCAGGGATGCTCCCTCGGCGGAGAGTCGAGCGGTGGGTTCCTGATGGCGCTGGAGAGCGCTCAGCCGAACAGGCGGGGCTTCCTCACCGCCGTCGTCGGCACCGGCAACGCCTGGGGACTGCTGCTGGCCAACGGCGCGCTCCTCCTCGTCACCGCGCTGCCGGACCGGCAGGTGTTGTCGTGGGGATGGCGACTGCCGTTCATCTTCAGCGCCGTGCTCGTGGGTGTCGCCCTCCACGTCCGGACGCGGCTCGCGGAAACCCCCGAGTTCGAGCGGTCGAAGGCCGAGGGCGCCGTCAGGAACCGGCCGGCGATCGACGTTCTGTCGCGGTACGGTCTGATCACTCTGGGCGCGTCGCTGTCGATGCTTCCCATGTTCCTGGTGTTCTACCTCGGGTCGGTGTTCTCGCTCAAATACGGCGCGGCCATCGGTGTGGGCCGGCCCGTCATGCTGGTGCTGCTCGTCGCGTCGTGCGTCTTCCTGATCGTCGCCATGCCGTTCTTCGGCTGGCTCAGTGATCTCTTCAACCGCAAGGCGGTTTTCGTCGGCGGCGTCGTCGCCATGACGGTGGCGCCGTTCGCCTGGTTCCCCTTGCTGGACACCAGGTCCTTCCCTCTGATGGCTCTCGGTTTCCTGCTGCTGTTCACGGGGTTCGCCGCGAGCTACGGCGTGCAGGGGGCGTTCTGCGCCCGGCTGTTCCCCACGGTCGTGCGGTATTCCGGCATGTCCATCAGCTACAACGTGGGCGGGCTGCTCGGCGGCGCCGTCAGCCCGATCATCGCCGCGGCGCTGCTCGACAGGTTCCACGGCTGGACGCCGATCGCCGTCTACATGGCAGCCGCCGGTGTGATCGCTCTGGCCGCTTCGGCGTTCCTGCGGGAACGCTCCGGCAGCACGGCCGTACGGCGTGCCGCCGTACCACCACCTGCGACCGCCACGTCCCCCGGCCTCACGACCGCCAGAAGCTGATTCCACGCATCAGGCGGAACCGGTGGAGGTCTCCGTGCAATCTCCAGTGAGGGAGTACCGCATGTCGTCCTTGTCCGCTTCCAGATGTCCTGTTCTCGATCCCACAGGCGCTTCGGTGCACGCCGAGGCCGCCGCGTTACGCGCCGAAGGGCCGGCGGTGCTGGTGGAGCTTCCCGGCCCCGTCCGCGCCTGGGCGATCACCCGGCACAGCGTCATCCAGGCGCTCACGAACGACCCGCGCGTCTCGCGCGACTCCCGCCGGCACTGGCCCGGTCTGGCCGACGTGCCCGAGGGCTGGTCGCTCGCCGCGCTCACCATGCAGGAGAGCTTCTTCAACTTCTACGGAGAGGAGCACCGCAGGTCCCGGCGCCGCGTCGCCCCCTCGTTCTCGCCGCGGCAGGTCGAACGGATGCGTCCGCGGGTCCAGGCGACCGCGGACCGCCTGGTCAAGGCGCTGGCCGCGCTGCCCCCCGGGGCCACCGCCGACGTGCGCCACGCCCTGGCGCTGCCGCTGACCATCACCGTCATCTGCGACCTGTTCGGCGTCCCCGAACACATGCGCGCGGGGATCGGCAGCGGAATCGACGGGGCGCTGAACTCCTCGCTCGACGCGGAAGAGGCGGTGGCCGCCCACACCGCGCTGTACGACCGGCTCGGCGAGCTGCTGCGGTACAAGAGGGAGCATCCAGCCGACGATCTGACCAGCGACCTGCTCCTGCCGGCCGAGCCCGGCGCGGAGCCGATGTCCGAGGCCGAGCTGCTCGGCACCCTCTTCCTCATGATCGGCGCGGGTCACGAGACCACCGTCAACCTCATCACCAGCGCCGTCCAGGCACTGCTCACCCATCCCGAGTACCTCACCCGGATCCACGAGGGCGCCATCGGCTGGCAGGACGTCATCGAGGAGACGCTGCGCATCGAGGGGCCGGTCATGCACATGCCCATGCGCTCCGCGCTGGAGGACATCGACCTCGGTGAGGGCGTCGTCATCCGCAAGGGCGACGCGATCACCATCGGATTCGCCGCCGCCGGCCGCGACCCGGAGCTTCACCCGCACTGCCCGGAACGCTTCGACCCCACACGGGGCGGCAAGGAACACCTCGCGTTCGGCCACGGCCCCCACTTCTGCCTCGGCGCGCACCTCGCCCGCCTGGAAGCGGAGGTCGCCCTGACCACGCTGTTCAACGAGCTGCCCGATCTCACCCTCGCCCATCCCGGAGAGCAGCCCGCCCGCCTGACCTCGTTCATGATCAACGGCCCTGTGGGCCTGGAGGTCGTCCCCCACCCGGCGTGACCGCACGGACTCCGGCCGCCGGAGGCGCACCGCGCCTCCGGCGGCACAGTCATGCCGTCGGCCGGCCGGTCCGAGGACGTCCCCGGCCTCACCGCCGGCCCACCGCCTGGGAAGCTCGGCCTCGTGCCCGGCAGTGCGCCGAAGCCGTGGGGAAGCGGGGCCGGCACAGTGGCACCCGCGCAGTGGCAGAGGAACGCGGACCCAGTCCCGGATGGGGAGACCTGTCGGCGTCGGCGCGGTCCGTGCGGAGAGCTCGGCGGCGGACCAGCGCTGGGAGGCCGGGGTTTCCCGCCGGGGACGAGAGGCGTCAGCGGGAGCGTGGGGCGTCGGTGGGAACGCGAGGCTTCGGGCAGGGAGCGCGGGGTGTCGGCGGGAGCATGGGGCGGGAACGCGAGGCTTGGGCAGGAACGCGAACGAGGCGGCGATCTGGTCGATCGCCGCCTCGTTCACCCTCGTCGCTCTGCCGATACGTCAGGTCCACAGCCCGCCGATCGCCATGGGCGAGCGGTGGCGCAGGGTGTTGTCCATCTGGATGTGCCGGGCGACGCGCTCGGCCTGGTTGCGTGTGGCGGCGATGAGCAGCGGCATCACCGACCCGGCCTCGGGCAGGCCCGCGTAGTACAGGCCCGGCAGGGTGCCCATCCCCCTGCGGTGCACCGGCAGGCCGTCCTGGTCGAGCGCCTCGGCGGGCAGGATTCCGTAGTCGGGCACGAAGCCCGTCGCCCAGATGATCGTCGTGATGCCGCCCGCGACCAGGTCCAGCGTGCCGCCGTAGTCCTTGATGAGCGAGGGGTCGTACTCGGGGGAGGGGTCCGCCGCGGGAACGACCAGCCCGCGCTGCTCGATCGCCGCGTCGATGGCCTTCAGCAGCTCGCTCTCCTTGTGGGCGGCCGCCTGCGCCACGGCGCGGACGTTGTCCTCCAGCACCAGCACACCGCCCTGCGCGCCGCGGACGGAGCCGACGAGCGTGACGCCCTTCGCGGCCAGGATCGGCAGGCTCAGGTCCTGGCCGCCGTCCTTCCCGCTGAGCACCGACACGCCGGGCAGCACGGGGGAGTCACCGCGTCCACCCGACGCGGTCTCGAGGTTGCCCTCCGGCAGCAGCAGCTGCAGCCAGTCGAGGATCTGCGCGCCACGGTAACGCCGGGGCGCGGTCTTGTGCCCTCCGACCGCGAGGTACACGTCCCGGCCGGCGTCGCGGAGGTCGTCCGCGATCTGCTGGCCGCTGTTCCCCGCGCCCACGATGAGAACCGCGCCGCTCGGCAGGGACTCCGGATTGCGGTAGTAACGCGCGTGCAGCTGGGTGACCGAGAGGTCCACGCCCGCGGCCACCTCCGGCACACGTGGCGAGGAGTACCCGCCCAGCGCCGCGACGACGTTGCGGGCTTCGACGACGTCGCCGTCGTCCAGGCGGACACGGAAGCGCGCACCCTCGTGGAGCGCCTCGTCGATCGGGAACTCGACCATCCGGACACTGGTGTGCTCGCGGACCTGAATGCCCATCGCGGCCACGTAGCTCCGGAGACGTCCGGCCACCTCGCGGGCCGGCATGTACCCTTCGGGATCGTCCCCGTCGTACGGCCAGTCGGGAAAGGCGACCGTCCTGTTCGGCGTGTTGACGCGCAGACTGTCCCAGCGCTCGTTGGCCCACGCCTGGCCGATCTCGCCGCGCTCGATCACCAACGCCTGGTAGCCCAGCCGGGAGAGCGCGCCCGCGACCGAGCATCCCTGCTGACCGCCGCCTATCACTACTGTCTCGGCGAACTCCGTTCCCATCCGTCCATTCCTCTCCGCAGCGAAATCAGAACTTGGTCCCGGGCAGCACGACGACCTTCCCGGTCGCCTGGTCGTTCTCCATGTGCCGGTGCGCCTCGACGATGTCGTCGAGGGCGAAGACCCGGTCGACGTTGGGCCGGTAGACGCCGGCCTCGACCTCGCCGACGACCCGTTGCAACACCGGCGCACCGGCGGCGCCCTTGAGGCTGTCGCTGTGGAAGGCCGTAAGTCTGGTACCCGGCGGGATCATCGCGATCGGTTCGAACTCCCTGATCAGCCAGCCGCTGAGCGAGCCGGCCACGCACACCGTCCCGCCGCGGCGCACCAGTTTCAGCGAGTCCGGCACCGTGGCCGTTCCGATCAGGTCCAGGACGTAGTCCGGGCCCTCGGGCCAGACCCTGTGCACGACGTCCGCCAGTGATCCTCCGTCGTCCAGGAGCACGTGGTCGACGCCGACCGCTCTCAAGGCGTCCATCTTCTCCGTACGCCGGGTCGTGGCCGCGGTGCGGAGACCGTGGGCGGAGGCGATCGAGGCCGCCGCCATGCCGACCGACGAGGTCCCGCCGCGGATCAGCAGGCGGCCGGGCGCGCCGGGCACGACACCCAGCGCGTCCAGCGAGCCCTGCGCGGTCAGGTACGTCTCCGGCAGCGCGGCCAGCACGTCCCAGGGCAACGTGGTGGAGATCGGCATGAGCAGCGAGTTCGGCAGCAGCGCGTACTCCGCGTATCCGCCGTCGAACTCACGGCCCATCTCGCCCATCACGGCCGCGACGGTCTGGCCGACCGGCAGCGCGGCGTCGGTCGAGTCCGCCACCGTTCCCACGCACTCGATCCCGAGCACCCGCGGGAACCTCACGTTCGGCGAATGCCCCTGACGGGTCCTCAGCTCGGATCGGTTGAGACCCGCGCCCTCCACCCGGACCAGGCTCCAGCCGTCGCGGACCGGAGGCATCGGCAGTTCGCGGATCTCGAGTACCTCCGGGCCACCCGCCCGGACACAGACCGCTGCGCGCATCGTCGTGCTCATTTCGGTTCAGCCTTCGGTGAGGACCTCGAGCGACGGAGCCCAGCGCGGAATCTCACCGCGGCCGGAGGGCAGTCGCAGACTGCGAGCGTAGCTGTACTCCTGCAGCGTCTCGATGGCGTGCTCGCGGCCGTATCCGCTGGCGCCCACGCCGCCGAACGGGGTGCCGGTGAACGAGCGGTTGTAGTGGTTGACGAACACGATGCCCACGCGCAGCTCCCGGCTGAACCGCATGGCGCGCTCGGTTTCGCGGGTGAACACGCCGGCGACCAGGCCGAACTCGGTGCCGTTGGCGATGCGGACCGCCTCGGCCTCGTCCCGGAACGGGATCACGCAGACGACGGGGCCGAAGATCTCCTCCGAGGCGATGCGCATGTCCGGGGTGACGCCGGTGAACAACGTGGGCGGGACGTAGTAGCCGTCCGCCAGCTCCGGGTCGGCGGGCAGCGCCGCCTGGGCCGCGATCGTGGCGCCTTCGCGGACGCCGAGGTCGATGTAGTCCAGCACGCGCTGCCGCTGCTCCGGGGTCACCAGCGGTCCGACGTGCGTGCCGGCGTCCGCGCCGTCGCCGACCTTAAGCCGGTTCACGGCGGCCGTGAGCCTCCGGACGACCTCCTCGTAGCGGTCGACGTGGACCAGCACGCGCGAGGCGGCGGTGCAGGCCTCGCCCTGGTTGAAGTACCCGCCTTCCACCGCCCACGGCACGGCCGAGTCGAGGTCCGCGTCTTCGAAGATGACCAGGGCGTTCTTGCCGCCGAGCTCCAGCAGAGTCGGCGTCAGGTTCTCCGCGGCGGTCCGGATCACGGCCTGGCCCGTGGTGGGCGCGCCGGTGAAGGAGACCTTGCCCACGAGCTTGTGTCCGGCGAGCCGCGCCCCGACCGCACCGGTGCCGGGCACGATGTGCACGATGTCGTCCGGGAGGATGGACTGGGCGATCTCGGCGACCCGCATCACCGACAGCGGCGCCTGCTCCGGCGGCTTGATGACCACGGCGTTGCCGGCCGCGAGCGCGGGGGCGATCTTGCCGGCGGTGTGCAGCGGGGGCCAGTTGAACGGGATGATGGCGCCGATGACGCCGAAGGGCTCGCGCAGCGTGATGTCGATCATGCTGCCCGAGTCGCGCGCCTGGCTCGGGATCGCCTCGCAGAGGCCGGCGAACATCTCGAAGATGGTGGGTGCGCCTTCGAGGTCGAAGTTCCGCGCCTGGGTGAAGGGCTTGCCGTTGTCGCTGGACTCCAGCGCGGCGATCTCGTCGGCGTTCTCGCGGATCGCCTGGGCGACCTTCCACAGCCACTTGCCGCGCTCGCGCGGCGTGCGGGCCTTCCACGCGAAGTGCGCCTCGTACGCGGCGCGGACCGCCTGGTCCACCTGCTCCGCGCCCGCGCCCTGGATGACGGCCAGCGGCCTGCCGGTCGCCGGATTGCGCACCGTGAAGCGGTCCGCCTCGTCCTGCGAGGACCAGCGCGTCCGCACGATCTGAGCGGTTTCGAACGTCGTAGTCACGACAGCCTCTCTTTCAGCACCGAGGCGATCCGCTCGGCGATCACGATGGTCGGAACGTTGGTGGCCACGCGCGGCATCGCCGGGAACACCGAGGCGTCCGCGATGGTGAGTCCCTCGACGCCGTAGACGGCGCCGTCGGTGTCGACGACGGCGTCCGGATCACGGTGCGGACCCATCCGCATCGTGGAACTTCCGTGGTTGTAGTGCGCCGGCGCGCGCCGGACCGCGTCCGCGAGCTCCTCGTCGCTCACGCCCGGACCCGGCACCCGCTCGTCCACCAGCAGGTCGGCGAGCGGCTGGGTGCGCGCGATCCTGCGGGCGATGCGCACGGCGTCGGCGACCCGTTCGGCGTCGTCGGCGACCGTGTAGAGCCCGAGATCGATGATCGGCGCGTCCTCCGGGTCGCGTGAGGCGAGCCGCACGGTGCCCCGCGAACGGGGCTGGACGCAGGAGACGAAGAAGACCATGTCCCAGCCGGTCGGGTGGTTCTCGACCGGAGGAACGATCATGGCGGGCAGGCTTCGGGTCGGCACCGCCGCCGAAGGCAGGATCTGCACGTCGTAGTCCGGCTCGCCCGGTCCCGCGGCGACGCTGAGCACGCTGCCGAACATCTGCCGCGCGCCGTCCCGCGGCGGCTTCGCGACGTGGATGTTCCAGAAGGCGGGGTGTTCGGTGAGGTTGCGCCCCACGCCCGGGAGGTCGGCCAGCACGTCGATGCCGTGCGCCGCGAGCTCGGCGCGGTCTCCGACGCCGGAACGCATGGCGATGAGCGGGGTGCTGTAGGCGCCGGCGCTGAGCACGACGTGCCTGGCGTCGATCTCCTCCCCGGAGGCGAGCCGGACCCCACAGGCCCGGGTGCCCCGGAAGAGCACCCGGTCGACCGGCGCGTCGCCGCGCACCCGCAGGTTCGGCCGGTGGCGGACCGGGTTGAGGTAGCCGACGGCCGTGCTCAGCCGCAGGCCGTCGGCCGCGCTGAGCGGAGTGTGCGCGAAGCCCGGTGCGCCCGGCGCGTTGAAGTCGCCGACCGTCGGATATCCGAGCCGTGCGCTCGCCTCTCCCATCGCCGCGACGTGCGGGCCCAGGTCCGCCGCCGTGCTCAGCGTGATTCGGTACGGCCCGCCGAGGCCGTGGAACTTCTCCTCGCCGTACGGGTAGTGCTCCATCTTCTTGTAGAAGGGGAGCATCTCCGGGTAGCCCCACTCGGGCCCGGCCAGGTCCGCCCACGCGTCGTGATCGGACGGCCGGGCGCGCATCGCCACGCAGACGTTGACGGAGGAGGATCCGCCGATGATCCGGCCGCGGGGGACCGGCACCTCGTTGCCGAACTCGTCCGGGACCGATCGATAACCCCAGTCGTAGGAGTACGGCGCGTAGTGGGCGTCGGCGACCTCCGCCGGCAGTTCCTCGACGGTCGCGAAGTCGGGTCCGGCCTCCAGGAGCAGGACGGACAGCCGCGGATCCGCGCTCAGCCGGTTGGCGAGGACGCAGCCGGCGGATCCGCCGCCGATGACGATGACGTCGTAGGTCATGATCACTCCTCCGTCGACGCGGTCCTACACGTACCGGGGGCGGCCGACGACGAACCCGAGGACCAGGTCGACGGCGAAGACCACGGTGAGCATGACCATCGGGACGGCCCAGCCGCCCGTGGAGCCGTGCAGCACGCCGAACAGGAACGGGCCGCCGATGGCGATCAGGTAGCCGAAGCCCTGCGACATGGCCGAGATCCCGGCGGTCTCGGCCGCGGTGCGGGTGCGCAGCGCGAACAGGCCGAGCGCGATCGGGAACACGCCCATGCCCGCCCCCCACAGGAGCGACCACAGCCACGGCACCGACGTCGGCGAGACGAGCATGCCGATCGTGCCGACGATCTCCAGGCCCACGAGACCGGCGATCCACCAGGACTGGCTGCGGCTGCGCATCGCGGCCGGCACGACCACCATCGTGACGGGCAGGGCGGCCGCGACCAGCAGGGCGAGCAGCAGACCCGACTCCTGCTTGCTGATGCCCGCGCCGGTGAACACGTTCGCGGCCCAGCCCATCAGGACGTAGGAGCCCGCCGCCTGCAGCCCGAAGAACCCGGTGATCAGCCACGCGAGCGGGCTGCGCAGCAGCAGCGTGCGCTCCGCCGGCGCGGCCGGGCTCGCGCCGAGCAGGCCGGTGCGGCGCGTTCCGGCGATCCAGACCAGCAGCGCGCCGATGGACAGCAGCGACCACGCGGCCAGGGTGACCCGCCAGCCGCCGATCTGTTCCTGCAGCCAGGGGGTCGCCGCTGCGCCCACCCCGCCGCCGACCATCAGGGCCACGGTGTAGACCGTGGTCATCAGCGGGATCCGCTGGGGGAACGCCTGCTTGACCACGACCGGGATGAGCACGTTGCCGATGGCGATGCCGGACGCCGCGACGAACGTGCCGGCCAGCATCACCCACGGGCCGCCCACGACCCGCAGCAGCAGTCCGGCGGTGAGCACGACCAGACCGGCGCCGACCGCCCGGGCCAGGCCGAGCTTGCGGGCCGCCAGCGGTGCCGCCGCGGCGGCGATGCCGAAGCAGAGGGTGGGTACGGCGGTCAGCACGCTCGCCCAGAGCAGGGAGGCGCCGAGCGACCGGCGCACCTCGTCGAGCAGCGGGCCGACGGTGGTGATGGCGGGACGCAGGTTCGCCGCCGCCAGGGCGACGCCCACCATCAGTAGCGGCGTCCCGACCATGGCGGCGTTCCTCTCGACCGCCACCGGCGCGACTTCTTGTTCCTGCGTGGTCACAGTGTTGCCTCCTTTACTTGCGATACGTCCCATTGCAGGTGGAGCTCGTCGAATCCACGCGCGATGACCAGCCGCTCCCGGCTGCGCGCGTTCGCGGGCCCCAGACGCAGTCCGGGCAGGCGGTCGAACAGCAGTGGAATGGCGATCTGCAGCTGGAGCCGGGCCAGCCCGGCGCCGAGGCAGGTGTGGATGCCGCGGCCGAAGGCCAGCATGTTGCGGCCGGCCCTCGGCCTGATGTCGAACGTGTCCGGGTCGGCGAGCACGCGCCCGTCCCGGTTCGCGGCGCCGAAGTGCACCATCACGCGGTCGCCGGGCCGCAGCCGGCGGCCGGCGAGCTCGGTCTCCGCCGTGACGGTGCGGAAGAGGCCCTGGACCGGAGACTCGAACCGCAGGATCTCCTCGACCATCGCCGCGGGTGTCACCTCGCCCTCGCGCAACGCCGCGAGCTGAGCCGGATTCTCCAGCAGGCTCACCAGCCCGTTGCCGATGGAGCGGGTGACCGTGACGTGCCCCGCGATGATCAGGTTCATCACGATGCGCATGAGCTCGACGTCGTCGAGGCCGTTCTCGCCGTGGTCGGCCGCGAGCGACGCGATGAGCCCGTCGCCGGCCCGCCCCGGGTCCAGCAGCATCCCCATCACGTAGTTCTGCATGGCGATGACGTCGCGGGCGCAGGCGGCCCGCTCCGCCACGTCGCCGCCGCCGACGGACAGCTTCAGCCAGCTGTGGCTCCACTGCCGCAGCAGCGGCACGTCGCCGGTCGGCACGCCGAGGATCCGCGCCATGACGGACAGCGGCAGCGGCCACGCGTAGTTCTCGATGATGTCGGTGGAGCCGGCGGCGGCGAACCGTCCGATCAGCTCCTCGCCGGTCGCCCTGATGAAGGGTTCGAGCTCGGCCACCCGCCGCGGCGTGAAGACCCGGTTCACCGCCACGCGCAGCCGGGTGTGCTCCTCGCCGTCGCTCTCGGTGAGATTGGGCGTCAGCGACCAGCCTTCGGCCAGGATCTGCTTGACCTCGTCGGCCTCCGGCCCCGCGGTCGCCTTCACCGCGCTCTCGGATGAGTACGTCTCCGGATCGTGGGCCACGCGTACGACGTCTTCATGCCGCGTGACGACGAAGACGTCCAGATTCTCGTCATGGAATACAGGGCATCGATCGCGCATCTGCGTGTACGTCGGATACGGGTCGGCCAATTGGCTGTCAGAGGTGGGGTCGAATGTCGGCATAGTCATCGGGGTCGCTCCGCTTGGTGGCTTCTCGTCCGGCGGGCACTGCTCGTCCGGGCACTGCTGGGCCGGGGTGCTGGGCCGGCCGGTGGGGGGGACCGGCCGGCCCAGTCGCGGCGTGCGGTTCAGTCGGCCGCGGCCAGCGCGGGCACGTGGGCACTCAGCTGTCTGCGATCGGTGGCCCACAGGGGGGTGCTGTGCATCTCGGGCACCGCGGGTTCGTGGACGAAGGTGTCGTGCACGCTCTGGGTCGCCTCGGCCAGGCCGCTCTCCCCGGTCAGCACGCTGAGCCTGTTGGACGTGACGAGCAGATCGGTGCGCGCGGCGCCGACCGACCGCAGTGCTTCGAGCAGTCGCAGCGGCGAGCCGGGCAGCTGGCCTATTCCGAGGCCGACGACCGAGAGCCGGGCCAGGTTGGAGGTCCAGTGCACCTCGTCAAGGCGGCTTCCCCGGTCGGCCTCGGCCAGCAGCCCGCGCGCCTCCTCCACGCTCTCCGCGGGCAGGGTGATCGCGAGGTCGCCGGCGTCCTCCGTCCCGAGACTGCCGTAGCGGCGCAGTTCGACCTCGATCTCGCGTTCGGCGAGTCCGCGCAGGATCCGCACCGCGTGGTCCGCGGTGACCTGGCGCAGCACGCAGCGCACGAGACCGGTCTTGGTGGCCACCCCCGCGATCGCGGGGACCTCGCCGAGCGCGGCCGGCGTCCAGGAGTCGCCGGACACCGCCATCGCGGCGGTGCGGCGGCGATATCCGACCCAGGTCTCCGGGCCGCAGGCGGTGTGGTTGGACCGCACCTTCAGGTCGACGCCGTGGGTCCGCGCGTAGTCCACGGAGTCCGCGGCGAGCACCTTGGCTCCGCTCACCGCGAGCTCGGCCATCTCCTCGTAGAGCAGGGCGGTGTGGCGCCGGGCGCCGTCGACCTTCCTGGGGTCGGCGGTGTAGACCCCCGCGACATCGGTGACGATCTCGCAGTGGTCCGCGCCGAGCGCCGCCGCCAGGGCCACGCCGGTGGTGTCCGAGCCGCCGCGGCCCAGGGTGGTGCAGGGCCCTCCGGCACCCGCCTCACCCTGGAAGCCCGCGACGACGGGGATCGCTCCCTTGCGGAGGTCCTCCTTGAGCCTCCGCGGATCCACCTGCTGGATCGTCGCCCGGCCGTGGCGGTCGTCCGTACGGATTCCCGCCTGGGCGCCGCTGAACGACCTGCTGGGTGCGCCCTGGCGGTTCAGCGCCATCGACAGCAGCGCGGCGGACACGGCCTCGCCCGTGCTGAGCAGGGCGTCGAGCTGGGCGGGATCCGGCCGGTCGGACACCGAGGAGGCCAGTTGCAGCAGCCTGTCGGTGGTGCCGCCCATGGCGGACACGACCGCGACGACCTCGTGCCCGTCCGCCCGCGCCGCGAGGATCTGCCGCGCCGCCTCGAAGACCTTCTCGGGCGTGGCGACCGAGGTTCCGCCGTACTTTTGCACAATGAGCGCCATCTCACGCACTCTCTTCCTTCGGAGCGGAGCCGGCTCGGGCCTTACTGCTCGTGCAGGAACTCACGGATCGCGTATCCGACGTGCCGCTGGTCGGTCATGGTGTGCCCGAGGATGTGGTCGCCGGGGCGCAGCTCGGTGAAGTTGTGGACGCTGCCGCCGGCGCCGAGGGCGCGCACGTGCCAGTCGTCCTGGCCGACCATGTTCACGACGTCGCCGCCCGCGGTGCGGGCCTCGATCTGCAGCATCGGGCGGGTCTCCATCTTGATCCGGCACACGATCACCCGGCGCACGCCGCCGTTGGTGTTGACGGCCAGGATCTCCGAGCCGCAGCGCAGCTCGGACAGGTAGCGGGTGCGGTTGCCGGGCGTCAGGGTGTAGGAGCTGAGGGCGGCCGCGTTCACCCGGAAGGGGCGGGTCGGCATGTACGGCAGCGGGTGGGTCTCGCTGCTGACCAGCATCAGGCCGGTCGAGTACGAGCCGACCAGGATGCCCTCGTTGGGCTGCATGTGGGAGCAGGTGTCCACGCACACCCGGTCGCCGAGCCCCAGGTGCGTGAGCTTGACGATCTCCAGCGGCTCCAGCTCCAGCGTCTCGGCCTCGCCCTGGCACACGCGCACCAGCTCGGAGGCGTCGCCGACCCGCCGCGGGGCGAGCAGCACCGCGTCGGAGCCGCGCTCCAGGACGCCGATGGTGACCATCGCGTCCTCGACGTCCTCGACCACGGTGACGATCGAGCCCTTGGCCTTGTCGGCGGCCGCCAGCAGGATCTCCAGCGGGATCTTGCTCGGGTCCTGGCGGAACTCGACCAGGGTCAGCTCCGCCTCATTCGCGATCTTGCAGGCGAGCTGCAGCGTCTCCTCACCCAGCACCTTGACCAGGACGCCGGTGCGCAGGCCGGGCCGGACGCCCTCGAACTTCTCGGCGATGCTGTGGTCGGCGATCAGGATGTCGACCACGCCGACGAGCTGGTCGATCAGGGTCGTGGGGGTCTCGCCGGTGACGACGGCGGCCTTCTCCAGGGTCGGCGGGACCTTCGCGGCGAGCTCTGGGTCGTCCAGCACGACGGCGCCGATGCCGAGATGGGTGCTCTCTTCGATGACGGCGGTGGCGAGTTCGGAGGAGAGGCCGCGGAGGTCGATCCACGCTGTTTTCATGTTCGCACCTTCGGTCGTTAGTCGGTCGTGAGCGGGTGGTGCCTGTCAGGCCACTGTCGCGCCGGCCAGGGCCAGGTCCAGGGGAGTCAGGGTCTTGCGGGAGCCGAGTCCGGCGTGGACTCGCTGGGCGACCGACCGGGCCAGCTTCCCGGGGTCGGTGGCGCGGAATATGTTGCGGCCGACCGCGACGCCGAGCACGCCGGACTCCATCACGCGGTCGATCAGGGTGAGGAAGGCGTCGGTGTCGCCGACCACGCCGCCGCCGGCGGTCACCACCGGGATCGGGCTCGCCTCCACGACCTCGCGCATCGTGACGGGCGAGCCGGTGAACGGGAGCTTCACGATGTCGGCGCCGAGGTCCGCCGCGACGTTCGCCGCGTGCGCCAGCAACGTGGGATCGGCCGGGTCCGCGATGCGCGGGCCGCGCGGGTAGATCATCGCGAGCAGCGGGACGCCCCAGCGTGCGCACTGGTCGGCGACCAGGCCGAAGTCGGCCAGCTGCTCGGCCTCGTTGCTCGACCCGAGGTTGATGTGCACGCTGACACCGTCCGCGCCCAGCGCCACGGCCTCGGCCACGGCGCCGACCAGGGTCTTCGCGTCAGCGTCCGGCGCGTGCCTGGTGCTGCCGCTCAGGTGCACGATCAGGGCCAGCCGCCCGAGCAGCTCGGTGGGAAGGAAACGGACCCGGCCCTTGTGGACGACGATCCCGTCCACGCCGTTCGCGGCCATCGCCGTGACCAGCCCGGTGAAATCGGCGGCGGACGACACCGGCCCGTCCGCCAGTGAATGATCGAGCGGAACCAGGAACGCCGTCCCGGAAGCCGAGTGCAGAATCCGCTGGGTCCGTAGGTTCTTTCCAGACCAACCGTACGCTTCTGCCATCTCTTGACACCCCATTTCCAGTTCGGGAATTCATTTGGAGCCGGCGGCCGCGCACCGTCGCTCTGCCAGGCGTTTCGCGAGTTCCTGCCAGGCCTGCCCGCTCGCCTCCGCGAGTTCCGCGACGAATTCGACGCAGTGGTCCGGCAGGTCGCCGACGAGGCGTTCCCGCGTCCGCGCGTCCATCTCGGCCACCGCCAGAACGCTCAGCAGCAGCCGGCCGGACTCGTTGAACCGCAGCGACGGGTCGGAGCGGAGCGCGCGCAGCATCGCGCCCGTCCGGTCCGGCCCGGCGGGCCGCGGAGTGGCGCCCCGAGCGCGTCGTGGATCGGGGTTCTGCTTGGGCGACGCGGCTCGCTGCTCCGCGGCCCGCTGTTCCGGGATCAGCGCCGTGGCCTGCTCGTTCAGTTGCATCCGCACGGCCCGTACGGTGCCCGGGGACACCCCGGCCGCCGCGCTCACGGTGCGCAGCGAGGAGGTGGGATCGCGCAGCAGGATCTCCCTGGCGCGCTCGCGCCCGGAGGCCGCGCTGACCGGGCGCACCCGGCCGTCCCGGCCGATCCTGACCTCGGCCACCGGCGCTCCGCACTGGCCGCGCAGCGCGCCGACGGTCTTGGGCGAGAGCCCCACGACCTCGGCCACCGCCCGGTTCGACCAGCCCGGGTGCTCGCGGAGGATGCGCAGCACGGCCGATTTCCGGTCGGCCAGCGAGAGCGGCAGCCCGTGCCGCACGTTCAGCCGTACCGCCAGCACGAAGGCGCCGGCGTCGTCGCCGTCGAAGTAGCGAACTCGGATCGCCCGCTCTCCGCGCAACTGCGCGGCGCGCACCCGGTGCATCCCGTCGATCACCCGGTTCGTGCCCCGCTGCACGACGATCGGCGGCAACTCGGCCTCCGGCTCCAGCTCCGCGAGAGCCAGCGCGTGATCGGCGTCCTCTCCCGCGGATCGGGGTGAGCCCCTCAGGACGAGCTCGGCGATCGAGATCCACTCGACGTCGGAGCCGATGTCCGTCTCCCGCTCGCAACTGATCGCATCCCCGCTTACCACGTGACTCACCCCTCGTCATCAGCGGGCCTGGCGTGTCCTTGAGAGCACTCTGTCGCAAAATCATACCTTACACAAGGTATTTTTTTATAAATGGCCTTTCACCTGCGATTACACGCAAAGGCTGCTCATGATCATACCTTTACTACGGTATGTTTCTGACTGTGCAAGCGAGGATCGTCCCCGGTTGCACAAGGCAGCCTGGAGCTACGCCGGCCGCCCGCACGTACAAGAGGTCTCGGTCGTCTGAAGGGGTAACCATGGGGAACGACCTGCGAGCTGACACCACCCGCGCCCGACTCGAGGCGAACCGGAACCGGCGCGTCGAGATGCTGCGGGCCGAGCCGGAGCTCGCGGACCGGATGCCGCTGCGCGAAGTCTTCGAGAGCACCGCGGAGCCCGGACTGCGGCTTGCCGAGATCGTCAAGCGCACCTTGACGGGATACGGCGACCGGCCCGCGCTCGCCGAACGCGACAAGGAGTTCGTCTCCGTGGCCGGACGCACCGAGCTGCGGCGGCTGCCCAGGTTCGACACCGTCTCCTACGGCGAGCTGTGGTCCCGGCTGAGCGCCGTCGCCGCCGACTGGTACCACCACGGCGAGCATCCGCTGCGCGCCGGTGACTTCGTGGCGATCCTGGGCTTCGCCGGCGTCGACTACACCACCGTGGACCTGGCGTGCGGTCAGGTCGGCGCGGTCGCCGTGCCGCTGCACAACACCGCCACGGTCGCCCACATCCGCCACCTGGTCGGCGAGGCCGCTCCGCGCGTCTTCGCCACGAGCGCGGAGCGGCTGGGCACGGTGCTCGAAGCGCTGGCCGGGGAGACGTCCGTCGTCCGGCTGATCGTGTTCGACCACTGTCCCCAGCTCGCCGAGCACCGGGAGAGCGTGGCGGACGCGCGCCGGCTGCTGGCCGAGACCGCCTCGCCGATTTCGCTGGAGCTGCTGTCGCGCGTCATCGAGCGCGGGAGTGCGCTGCCGCCCGCGCCGGACCTGCCGCCGGTCGACGACGCGGGAGAGGTGCTGTCCTCACTGATCTACACCTCCGGCAGCACGGGCACTCCGAAGGGCGTCATCTTCCCGGAGTCGACCGTCTCTCTGATGTGGCGGCCGCCCGAGCAGCGTCACCCGATGATCACCGCCAACTTCCTGCCGCAGAGCCATCTCGTCGCCCGGCGGCTCGTGATCAAGACGCTCGCACTGGGCGGCACCGCGTACTTCGTGGCCGACAGCAATCTCTCCACGCTGCTGGAGGATCTCGCGCTGATCCGGCCGACGGAGTTCGCCATGGTGCCGCGCGTCTGCGAGCTGCTCCACCAGAGCTATCTGAGCCTGCTGGACCAGTGGAACGCCGAGGAGCTGCGGCGGCATTTCCGGGACGTGGTTCTCGGCGGCCGTGTCATCCACACCCCCTGCGGCTCCGCCCCGCTCGCGCCGGAGCTGGCCGCTTTCGTCGAGTCCTGCCTGGACGTTCCGTTCTTCGACAGCTACGGCACCACCGAGACCGGGCTCGTCATGCTGGACCACCGCGTGCAGCGGGCGTTCGTGCTCGACTACAAGCTCGTCGACGTGCCCGAACTCGGCTACTACACCACCGACACGCCGTATCCGCGGGGCGAGCTGCTGGTCAGGACCAAGCTGATCACCCCCGGCTACTACCGGCGCCCGGACGTCACCGCGGAGGCCTTCGACGACGACGGCTACTACCGCACCGGCGACATCATGGCCGAGGTCGAGCCCGACCGGCTGTACTACCTCGACCGGCGCAAGAACGTGCTCAAGTTGTCCCAGGGCGAGTTCGTGGCGCTGGCGAAGCTGGAGGCGGTCTATGTCGCCAGTCCGCTGCTGCAGCAGATCTTCCTGTACGGCAACAGCTCCCGCCCGTACCTGCTCGCCGTGGTGGTGCCGACCGCCGAGGCGCTCGACCAGGCGTCCGACGAGGCGGCGCTGAAGGCGGCGATCCACGAGTCGCTGCAGCACATCGCGAAGCGTGCCGACCTCAAGCCGTACGAGATCCCGCGCGATCTGCTCGTCGAGACGGTGCCGTTCAGCCAGGAGAACGGACTGCTGTCCGACTCGACCAAGCAACTGCGTCCGCGGTTGAAGGAGCACTACGGCGAGCGGCTGGAGCGGCGTTACGCCGAGCTGGCCGAGGAGCAGATCGACGGCCTGCGCGGTCTGCGGCACGACGAGAACCGCCCGGTCGTGGAGACGGTCGGCCGCGCCGTGCGGGCGCTGCTCGGAGCGTCCGCCGGCGAGCCGGGCCCGGGGACGCGCTTCACCGACATGGGCGGAGACTCGCTGACCGCGCTGTCGCTCTCGAACCTGCTCAAGGAGATCTTCGGCACCGAGGTCCCGGTCGGGACGCTGCTCGGTCCGGCCAACAGCCTTGGCGAGATCGCCGGCCAGATCGAGCGGCTACGTGATCCGTCGGCGCAGCGGGCCACGTTCGCCGGTGTGCACGGCGACCAGGCCACCGCGGCGCGGGCCGGGGACCTCGTGCTCGCCAGGTTCGTCGACGAGGCGACGCTGACCGCGGCCACGGCCCTTCCCCAGCCGACCGGCGCTCCCACCACGGTGCTGCTCACCGGAGCCAACGGCTATCTCGGCCGTTTCCTGTGCCTGGAGCTGCTGCAGTCGCTGGCCCGCAGCGGCGGCACACTGATCTGTCTCGTGCGCGGCGCCGACGACGCGGCCGCCCGCGCGCGGCTGGAGGACTCGCTGGACAGCGGGGACGTCGAGCTCAAGCGGCGGTTCGCCGAGCTGGCCGGCGCCGGCGCGTTGCAGGTGCTGGCCGGCGACGTCGGCGCGCCGAACCTGGGCCTGTCCGAGCGGACCTGGCAGCGCCTGGCCGCGACGGTGGACGCCGTCGTGCACGCGGCCGCGCTGGTGAACCACGTGCTGCCGTACCGGCAGCTGTTCGGCCCCAACGTCGCCGGCACGGCCGAGGTCGTCCGGCTGGCCGTCACCACCCGGCTGAAGCCGGTCGGCTTCCTGTCCTCCGTGGCCGTCGCGTCGCACGGAACCGGCATGGACGAGGGCGCCGACATCCGCGTGGCCAGTCCCGTGCGGCCGATCGACGAGAGCCACGCCAACGGCTACGCCACCAGCAAGTGGGCGGGCGAGGTGCTGCTCCGCGAGGCGCACGACCTGTGCGGGCTGCCGGTGACCGTGTTCCGTTCGGGCATGATCCTGGCGCACGGCCGTCACACCGGGCAGCTGAACGTGCCGGACGCGTTCACCCGTCTGGTGCTGAGCCTGATCGCCACCGGAATCGCGCCCGGGTCGTTCTATCGCGGCGGTGACGCGAGCCGGGCCCACTACGACGGCCTGCCCGGGGACTTCGTCGCCGCCTCGGTGGCCGCCCTGGGAACCGGCGCGGCCGGATATCGCACGTTCAACGTGGTCAACCCGCACGACGACGGAATCTCACTGGACACCGTCGTCGACTGGCTGGCCGATTCCGGGATCGCGATCCGCCGCGTCGGGGACTACCAGGAGTGGTGCGAGCGGTTCGAGGCCGCGCTGCGAGAGCTGCCGGACAAGCAGCGGCAGCACTCGCTCCTCCCGCTGATGCGGGCCTGGCGGGAGCCCGCGACGCCCCGGGCCGGGTCGGCGTTTCCCGCCGAACGGTTCCAGGAAGCCGTGGGGGACATTCCGCACCTGTCCCGGGCGCTGATCGAGAAGTACGTGTCGGATCTACGGCACCTGAGCCTCCTCTAGGCGGGCAGCACGGGCCAGCCGTGGCGTCTCGCCCACGAGGCCAGCACCGGGTCGTCGCCGACGACCCTCGGACTGCCGACGAACGTCAGCAGGTCCAGGTCGCTGGAGTGGTCGCCGTACGCGAAGCAGACGGCGGGGCTGACTCCGAGACTCCGGAGCAGCTCCGCGGCGGCCTCGGACTTGGCGGGGCCGATCATCGATGTGGCCACCTCGCCGGTCAGCAGTCCGTCGCCACCGACGACGAGCTCCGTGCACAGCACCTCGTCGCCACCCACATCCGCGGCCAGCGGATCGAGCACCGCCCGGCACGAGCCGGAGACCAGCACGACCAGGTCTCCGGCCGCTCGATGTCCGGCCAGCGCCGCCGCGGTGGAGCCCACGAAGGCGTCAGGCCGCTGACGATGCCGCGCGTACCAGCGACTGCCCGCCTCCGCCAGCGTCGCGCTGGGAACGCCGGCGAAGAGCCGGTAGTAGGCGCGGTTCGCGGCCGCCCTGCCCTCCCGCTCCGCCACCGCCCCCAGCTCGGCCACGGCGCCGAGGAAGGCCGCGTCATCGCGGCCCAGCCAGTGCCGCAGGAACTCGACCATGCTCTTCCCGGCCAGCAGCGTCTCGTCCACATCGAAGAAGGCCACCCGAAGGGGAACGCTTAGGCTTTTCACAGCAAGATCCCAGTAACATACCTTCGCAAAGGTTTTTTCCTAGGATTCCCCCAAGCGAGGGCAGAGTGGCTCAGGAGCGCGCGGTTCAGACTCGGGCACTGGTGCTCGCCGCGGCGGCGGAGGAGTTCGCCGCGAACGGCTACGAGGGCACAAAGCTGCTCAACGTGGTGGAACGCACCAGTATGACGAAAGGTGCGCTGTACGGACATTTCTCCTCCAAAGAAGAGCTGGCGGCCACCCTGATCGAGGAGGCCGGGGACGAGCTGATCGCACGTGTGGAACGGCGCGCCGAGGGCACGACGGCGCTGCTGGCACTGCGGGAGACGATGCTCGATCTCACCCGGCACCTGCGCCGGGACGCGCTCGCCAGGTCCGCGTTGCGGCTCGCGGTGGAGGCCCCGCACCTGGACCGGCACGCTCACGGGCTGGTCGGACGGATCTCCCTGTCACTGGCCCGCGCCGTGGCCCGTGCGCACGCGGAGAGCCGGGTGATGGGCAGGCATCCCCCCGACACCGTCGCCCGGCTCCTGATGTCGCTGTTCTTCGAGATCCCGCATCCCGCACCCCGTGACGACGCGGATGCCGCGCGCCGGTTCGACGACCTGTGGAAGGCCGTGTCCGGACCTCGGGACGGTGGTTCGGACACGGTCTAGTCAGCCGAGGCCGAGGAAGGCCTTCGCGTACGCGTCCGCCGCCGGGGCGAACCGCAGCGCGCCGTGACCGGCGCCGGTGTGGACGTCCCGCCACCGCCGTTGCACCGGATCGTCCTCCGCCAGCCCGTGGCCGCCGCACGCGGCGAACAGCCGGTCGACGGCGCTGACGCAGAGCTCCGCGGCGGCCGCCGCGTCGCACCGGTTCTGCGCGACGGTCCGCGCGTCCACCATGCCCCGGTCGGCGCGGTCGGCGGCCTCCCGGAGCAGCAGGCGGGCGGCGGACGCCTCCGGCGAGGACCGGGCGAGCGCCTGCCGGGCGTCCGGATCCGGCGACAGACGCGCGGCCCGCGTGGAAACACAGTCCGCCACCGCGCCCAGGGCGGCTCCGACCAGGGGGGCGGCGAACATCACCGCCGCGACCAGCGTGTAGGGCACGTTGTGGCACCGTGCCTGCCGGGCGCTCCGGGTGCCGAGCAGTTCCGGCAGCGCGACCGTGCGGTGCTCGGGGACGAGCGTGTCGCACAGAACCACCGTGTTGGTCCCCGTCCCCCGCATGCCGGCGGCCTGCCAGGTGTCCTCGACCACGAAGTCCCCGGCCGGGACGGCGAAGATCCGCACCGTCTCCCCGTCGCCGTCCGGCACCGTGCTGGCGAGCAGCACCCAGTCGGCGAAGTCCACCCCGCTGGCCCGGCCCCACTCGCCCCGAAGCAGCCAGCCACCCGGCACGGGCGTGGCCCGGCCCGACGGCGGCATGACGGACGCGGAGATCAGGGTGTCCGGGCCCGAGCCCCAGATCTCCTCCCGCGCCTGCTCGGGCAGGTAGGCGGCGATCCGTCCGTGCGCGGCGAACAGAGTCGCGCACCACGCGGTCGAGGGGCAGCTCTCGCCCACGGTGATCGCCGCCTCCACCAGCGGTGCGAAGCCTCCGGCCGCCCCGCCCCACCGGCTGGGGACGAAGTGCCGGGGGAATCCCGCCTCCACCAGCGCGGCCACCGACTCCCGCCGAAGCCGGCGCGAACCGTCCACCTCGGCGGCGTACCGGGCCGCGCGGTCCACGAGTTCGGTCACGTCCAGACGGTGGTCCGGAGACACCGAGGTCAGCGTCATCGGCGGTCCTGTCCGCTGCTCGTGTCAGGGCCCAGCCTGAGCTCGACCGTGCCGGCGGCGACCTCGTCGCCGTTCTGCTCGGCGACGACGCGGACCACCATCCGGTCCGCGTCGCCACAGCCGGGCCGCGGCCTGGCGGTGATCCGGACCGGGGTGTCGAGTTCGCAGAAACTCGCGAACTCGCTCCGCAGACCGGTGACCATGGCCCGGTGACCGGCCGGCGGGTGGGTCACGGCGAGCGCGGCCTGCCGGAACGCCTCCAGCACCACCATGCCCGGCACGTGGTCCACATGGTGGTCGACCATCTCGGTGTTGCTGTCGTCGAGCCGCAGCAGCCAGCCGTCGGCGTTCCCGTCGTCGGCCAGCAGCACGTCCTCCTTGCGCTGGCGCCCGACCTCGCCGGGCGAGAGCGGGCAACCGATGAAGGGCACGGACTCGTGCAGTGGGGGCGCCGCCTTCCGGCCGCGGATCGCCTGGTACACGCGCGGATCCACCGCCTGCGAAAGAAGGCTGCCGTGCCCGCAGACCACCCCGGCCACGCTGACCTCGACCTCCAGGCGCATGCACAGCCGACGGCAGGTCCACTTGGCGGTGGGAGCGCAGGTGACCCGCAGGTTGACCGGGAGCCACGGCGTACGGGAGGGAGGCGTGGTGCCGTCGATTTCGAGCGTGACCGCGCCGAGGATGAACTTGTGCGTCTCGGGCACCCCGTAGAAGCGGTGCTGAATGTAGTAGCCGGCCTGCCGGAGTGCTTCTGTCGGTAACATCGGGTCGGTCCAGCCGGAGTCGTCCTGCTGGTAGAGGCAGTGGTCACGCGGCAGCATGGCCGCGATGATGAAACTGTCCGGCGCCTGCCGGACTCCGTCGGTGAGCAGCACGCGCTCGGCCGCGGACTTGTGGACCAGTTCGCGGGACACGAAACGCGGGCCGGGTAAGTGCGCGCCGCCGGCGGGCTCTGGCATTGCATCCCAGTCCCAGGTGAACGGGGACGACGACTGCCAGGTAGTCGGCAGGGTGACGTCTTCTGCCGATAGTTGAGCACTCATCTCTGATCCCTTCTGATCTGGACCTTGCGCGATCGCGTGCGATGGTGTCCTAGGTCACACGGAGAAAAATATACGTCCGTGAAGGTATATTTTGGAATGACTCGGAGGGTTGACGCGCGAGTTGACGAGGTGATCAGTGAACAGAGGTGAAACATACCTGGAAGGCGGTACGCTGAACGGGAGCCCCACAGAACGGATCACGCGTGTGAGTAAGATCGGCACTCCCAGAACCACCATCACGCACCGAGCGCAGCCGCGCAACGCGCCGCAGCAGGCACGGGCCGCGCAGACCCGGGCCCAGGTGCTCGCCTCGGCGGCCGAGCTGTTCGCCGACCGCGGATACCCGCACACCTCCATCGACCACATCGCCAAGCAGGTCGGCATGACCAAGGGCGCGGTGTACTTCCACTTCCGCGACAAGAAGGACATCGCCGCCGAGATCGTGCGCGAGCTGTACAACCGGTGGCGCGTTCGCATCGACGAGGCGCAGGCCATGGGCCTGCCGCCGATGGAGACGGTCGAGGCGCTGCTGAAGAACGCCGCCGACAAGTTCTTCGAGGACGACATCGTCAAGGCCGGAGCCAGGATCCAGGCCGAGCGTTCGCTGTCCGACACGACCCTGCCCGAGCCCTACGTCGAGTGGATCGCCACGCTCTCGACGCTGCTGGCGAAGGCGAGCGGCGCCGGTCAGCTCCGCGAGGGCATGGACCCCGAGTCCGCCGCGTACATGCTCGTGTCGGCGTTCTTCGGCCTGCAGCACGTCTGTGACGTCCTCAACCAGCGCGCCGATCTGCCCCGCCGCTGGGAGGAGATGAGCCGCCTGCTCTTCGCCTCCATCGCCGCCTCCCCGCAGTAGGACAACCGCCGGGAGCCCACCCAAGGAGACCTTCGCATGTCTGCTTCGATCCTCCCGGCAGTTCCCCTCGGCGCCGGCGGTCCGCCGGTCGGCGCCCAGGGCCTCGGCTGCATGGGCTTCAGCGAGTTCTACGGACCCACGGCGCCGGCCGAGGCCCGGGAGACCCTGCGGATCGCCCTCGCCCTGGGCGTCACCATGTTCGACACCGCGGACCTGTACGGAGACGGCGACAACGAGAGGTTCCTCGGCCCCTTCGTCCGCGCCCACCGGGACCGGGTCTTCCTCGCCACCAAGTTCGGCATCGTCCGGCGGGCGGGCGAGAAGGCCTGGAGCGAGGTCCGCGGTGACCGCGCGTACGTACGCCAGAGCGTCGACGCGAGCCTGAAGCGCCTCGGCATCGACGAGATCGACCTCTACTACGCGCATCGCCGCGACACGTCCGTCCCCATCGAGGAGACGGTCGGCGCCATGGCCGAGCTGGTGCGGGAGGGCAAGGTGCGCCACCTCGGTCTCTCCGAGGTGACCGGGGCCGAACTGCGCGCGGCGCACAGCGTGCACCCGATCGCGGCACTGCAGTCCGAGTGGTCGCTGTTCACCCGCGACATCGAGGCGTCCGTGGTTCCGGCGGCAGCGGAGCTCGGTGTGGCACTCGTCGCCTACTCGCCCCTCGGCCGGGGCTTCCTCACCGGAGCGTTCACCGGCGCTCAGGGGCTGAGCACCGGCGACGTCCGGCTGAAGATGCCCCGGTTCACCGGCGACCACGCCGACGCGAACGCCGCGCTCCTCGAACCGGTCCGCGACATCGCCGCGCGCCGCGAGGTCACCCCCGCGCAGGTCGCGCTCGCCTGGGTTCACCAGCGTTCCCGGGTCCACGGCCTTACGGTTCTACCCATTCCCGGCACGCGTTCTCCCGCCCGGCTCCGGCAGAACGTCGCGGCCGCGACGATGACCTTGTCGGACGGCGAGCTCGCCGCGCTGGAACCACTGGCGGCGAAGGTGGCCGGAGCGCGTTACCCGGACATGAGCTCCACGGCCACCGCCCGCGAGTGACACCGGGCCTCTCGCTGGACTCGGGGCGGGCCTGAGCGACCGGGCCGCCAGCGGGCATCTTCGATCTCGGCGGCCAGGGCCTCGTCGTGCTCGCCCGCGTGTCCGGTGCCCGCGCATGGGAGCGCCGGCGGCGCGGTTCAGTCCGGGCGGTCGAGGTCGGTGGCGGCCAGCGCCCGGGCCATCGCGGTGCGGTTGCGGACGCCGAGCTTGCGGTAGACGCTTCCGAGGTGCGTCTCGACCGTCTTGGGCGTGACGATCAGCTCCTGGGCGATCTGCCGGTTGGTCCGGCCTTGGGCCGCCAACCGGGCCACCCGCCACTCTCCGGGGGTCAGCCGGGCCCCGTGCGGCTCCGGCGGCCGTGTACCGGCCTCGGTCAGTGCGCTCCGCGCCCGCCGCGCGAGCCCCGCGGCTCCGCACTCCTCCGCCAGCCGGAGAGCCTCGGCCAGGGCGGCCGGGCCGGCCTGGGGGTGCTGCCGCCACGTGCGGCGGCCGAAGGCGTGCAGGGCGGTGGCGAGCTCCAGCCTGGCCGGGCCCGTCCGCAGCACCCGCACCGCCTCCTCCAGCAACTCCGGCTCGGCCCGGCCCCCGGTCACCGTCGCCACCACCCGCAGCGCTCGGCCGAGGGCGCGTGCGGCGCCCCACCGGCGGGCCAGGTCGAGGTCCTCGGCGGCCAGCGCCAGGGCCGCGTCACGGGCCCCGAGGACGTGCTTGCCCAGTGCGGCCACCATCCGCCACGGATACGAGGCCGGGTTCAGCCAGCCGTCCGCGAGCAACCGGCGGCCCACCTGCTCCGCCCGCCGGACCGCCTGTTCGGCCCGCCCATGGGCGAGGTCCAACTGGGCAGCCATCAGGTCCAGGCGGCATTGCAGGGCCCTGTAGGGCGAGACGTCGGCGGACGCTCCGGCGAGCGCCTCGGCCGCAGCCTCCAGCCGCCCCTGCGCGAGGTGCACCTCTGCCAGGATCTGTCCGGCGAAGACCGGGGTCAGCGGGACCGGCACCCTGCCGAGCAGTCGTACGGCCTGCCGCATGCCGGTCTCGGCCTCGGCGAGGTGACCGCGCGCCAGCAGTGCGTGCACCCGGAGGTAGCCGATCAGCGCGGCCAGGTACGTCGAGCCCGCTTCACGCGCCGTGGACCAGTCGCGGTCGAGCTGCCGCAGCACATCGTCATGGTCGGCGTCGATCAGGACCAGGTAGGAAAGCGACGACGACGCATCCTGGTCGGCCATGCCGGACGAACGCAGCCGCAGCACCCGTAGCGCCGTGGAGACGGCCGCGTCCCGGTCGAGATCGATGACGGCGGTCCAGAACGCGGTGAACCCGTCGAGCTGACACCGCACCTGGTCGCTGAGCCTCGGCGCGGCCGAAAGCACCGCCAGGTGCCGCGCACCGGTGTGCCGCAGGTCCAGCTCGGCCGCCGCCGCCGCGATGATCTGCGTCCGCAGCCGGTGGTCCAGCTCGGCATGCCCGTCGCCCAGCTCGGTGAGGGCGTTCTCCATGAGGGTGATCGCGTCGGCGTTGCGGCCGTTGAGGACCACCGCGCGACCGAGCAGCTCGGCGGCCTCGGCCCGCCCGGCCGCGTCCGGGGCCAGCGCGGCCGCGCGTCGCAGGTAGCCGATCGCGGCCGGCCAGTCGAACCAGTACGCGATCTCGCCGGCCATCCGCACCAGGCCGGCGGTCGCCTCCGGGGTGGGCGGCTCCTGCAGGGCCCGCTCCAGGAACGCCAGCGCGGACCGTGGCGCCCCCCGGCTCGACGCGTGGTCGGCGGCGGCCACCAGCGTGTCCACCACCCAGCCGTCGCCTGAGGGCAGGGTCTCGAGCAGGTGGGCGGCGACCAGCGGTGCCGGCCGCCCGGCGGCGAGCAGCTCGGCCGCTCGCCGATGCAGGCGGCTGCGCTCCACCACGGCGATGCCGGAGTACACGGCGTGCCGGGTCAGGTCGTGGACGAACTCGAGCCGCCCGTCGCCGCGCAGGACGCCCGCGGCCACCAGTTCGTCGTGGCCCCGCGCGAGTGTCTCCGTGCCGCCCGCGAGTTCGGCGACGAGCCCCGGGCCGGCCTCTTCCCCCAGTACGGCGCATATCTGAGCGACCCGCGCAGCCTCGGGGGTGAGGTGCGCGAGCACGGCGCCCATCCACTGGCTCAGCGCCGCCCCGCCGAGCGCACGCAACGCCTGCTCGTCGCCCTCGGCCGCCGGACCGCCGGCGGCACCGGCGGCCGCCGCCAGCTCCCGTACGAACAGCGGGTTGCCGCCGGTCAGGCGGTGGCAGGCCGCGCACAGCCGGGTGTCCGCCGCCTCGCCGTTGACGGCGCGCACCAGGCGGGCCGTGGCGGCCGGCGTCAGCGGAGCCGGCCGCAGCACCGCCACGGCCGGATCGGCGGCGAGCTCCGAGCACGGCCCCGGCGCGGCGGCCGGCCGACCGGCCAGCACCATCGCCAGCGGCAACTCGGCCATTCCGGGGAGCATGTGCAGGAACACGCGCAGCGAGGGGTCGTCGGCCCAGTGCACGTCGTCGACGACCAGTGCCACCGGGCCGGCCTTGGCGACGTTCACCAGCAGCCGGTACAGCACGTGGAACGCCCCCGGGTCACCGGGCGACGGCCCGTCGAGGTGCGAGTCGAGCAGCGCGAGCGCCCGGTGGGCGGGACCACGCAGCAGCCGTACCCGCTGGGCGGTGTCGGCGCCGAGCAGCACCGGTTCGACCAGCTGACGCAGCACGCCGTAGCCGGACCGCTGCTCCAGCCGGCTGCCGCGGGCACTGAGCACCCGGCAGCCCGCCGTCCTGCCGAGGCGGCGGGCGGCGCCGGCCAGCGCGCTCTTGCCGATGCCGGCCGGGCCCTCGATCAGCACCACGCCGCCCTGTCCGCGCACCGCCGCGCCGAACAACCCCCGCAGCCGCCCCACCTCGGCGTCGCGCTCCAGCAAGGACGGTCCGTGATCCACCCGTCAAGTCTGCCAGCCGGGGATGATAGAGCCATATCTCCCGGACCGCCTCGGGGATTTCCCTAGAAATGGTTTCGAATCCGCCCGGCGTCTCGCGGCGACGATGCTCGGCAGCCCCCTCTGAGCTGGGGCGACACGCCGCCGACGGAGACAGGGGGTGACATTGGGGGGGACCCCGATGCCCCGGGGCCGCCGGTTGGCCGATCTTCTGATGGTGGCGCCCACACGGGGCGGGCGTCCGCCAGTAGAAGGAGGGTGCATGGTCACGGCAGAAGGGCTCGCCGCTTACCTCGACATTCGTCGCGATTCGCGCGGACACCTGCCGCAGCAGCTCATGGAGCAACTGGCCGAGGCGATCCGCGGTGGCCTCCTGCCCGCCGGGACGCGGCTTCCGTCCACCCGCGCGATGGCCCGGCTGCTCGGGGTGTCCCGCGGGGTGGTGGTGTCGGCCTACGAGCTGCTGCTCGCCCGTGGCTTCGTCGAGGGACGGCCACGCTCGGGTACGTACGTCACGGGCGAGCCGTCACCGCATCGCCGGAGCATCCCCTCGCCGCCCGTCCGGCCGGTCGTGGCGGACTTCACTCCCCGCGCCGCCGTGGCCGGCGCCTTCCCGCTGGCCGCATGGCGGTCCGCCTGGCGCCAGGCCAGCTATCTGCCGCCGGACGGCGAGGCGGCTCCGCTGGGGTCGGCCGCCCTCCGCGAGGCCGTCGCCGAGCACCTGCACCGGACCCGCGGGCTCGGTGTCGAGGCCCGCGACGTGGTGGTGGCCGTCGGGCTGCGGCAGGCCTGCTGGTACCTGTTCGAGGCGATCGGACGGCTGACCGGACAGCCGATCGGGCAGCGGGAGGCCGGAGCGGCGGCGGTGGCCGTCGAGCAGCCGGCGCCGGGATATCCCGTGCAGGCCGCCCGGCAGGCCGGATGGACGACCCACGCGCTGCCGGTCGACACGGAGGGCGCGCGGGTGGACCTGCTGGACGGGATGGACGGGGTACGCGCCGCCGTCGCGTTCGCCGAGGGCAATCACCCGTTCGGCGCGGTGCTGTCGCCGGCCCGCCGGAGGATGCTCGCGGAGTGGGCTCGGCGGACGGGCGGATATCTGGTGGACATCTGCACCGAGCAGACCGGGGCAGGTGACGCACCGCTTCCTTCGCTGCTCGACCTGGTCGGCGGGCGAGTGATCCTCGCGGGGACGCTGGGTGACGGTCTCGCCCCGCCCGGGTTGGCGTACCTGGTGCTCCCGCGGCCACTGGTGCCGCTGGTCGCGCAGGTCGCGGGAGGTGACGACGGGCGGCTCGGCGGGACGGCGCAGGCGGCGTTCACCCGCCTGCTCGGTGACCGGGCGGTCGCCCGGCACGTCAGGCGCGCGTCGCGGCTGTACGCCCGGCGGCGCGAGGAGGTGCGTGCCGCGCTGGCACATGTCGGGCGACCCGCACGGCTGGTTCTCGGCCCCCGCGGCGCCAGCGCGGCACTGCTGTTACCGCGCCAGAGCGTCGATCCCGTGGTGACCGAACTCGCCGGCCGTGGGGTGACCGTGGGCCGTCTGTCGGACCTGTACCAGGTGCGGGCGGTCGACGCCCCTGACGGAATCGTCCTCGGTTTCGGCCACCTGACCGACGAGGAACTGCGCCACGGCCTCCGGGCCGTCCGCACGGTGCTGACCGGCCTGACCCGGGCGCGGGCCGGCAGGGGCGTCGACGGTGTGCCTGCGCACCCGTGTCCGGCCCCGTGTTCGGCACGGCCCGTGTCCGGCCGCCGCCCGCACGCCGGCGACAAGGCCGAGCTCGTTTCCGGCGCGCCGCGGCCTCCCGCCCGGTCATCCGCGGGTCCGCGGCGGTCTGGCGGCCCCCGCCGTAACGCGGTCCAGCGCGTGGACCAGCTCGACCCGGCCGCCGATGCGCAGCTTGCGGTAGGTGTTGGTCAGATGCAGCTCGACGGTCTTGGGAGTGACGAACAGGGTTTCGGCGATCTCGCGATTGGACATGCCGGTGGCGGCCAGCTCGGCGACCCGGCGCTCTGTTGAGGTCAGCGCGGTGGTGCCGGGCCCGGCCGGCGCGGTCCGGGACCCGGCCGCCCCCGACATGGCGTCCACTCGCTCACGCAACGGGGGGCAGTCACACTGGGCCGCGAGTTCGGCGGCGTCGTCCAGCAGTTCGCGCGCCCAGCCGCGCCGGCCTCGCCGGTCGGCCGCGGCGGCCAGGTCCACCAGCGCCTTGGCGTACTCCAGCCGGGCGAGCGATCCGGCCAGCACGTCGACCGCCTCGGCCAGCAGCGGGAAGCCGTCCTGTGCGCCGAGCACGACGCCGGCGACCCGCAACGCGCGGCCCAGCGGCCGGGGCGCGCCCCAGCGACGGGCCAGGGCCACCTCGGCCAGCGCGAGCTCCGCCGCCTGGTCGCCCTGACCCATCCGGTGCAGGGTGCGGGCCGCCTCGGTGCGCCAGGGAACGAACGCGGGGTTGTCGCCGCCGAAGCGGGCGAAGAGGCGACCGGCGTCCAGCGCCGCGGCCACCGCCCGTTCGCCGCCCACCGTGCGGCGGAGCAGCCGCGCCCGTGTGTCGGCGTAGAAGTACATGGGACCGGCGGGCGGCGGCTCCTCCGGCAGACCGGCCCACGCCAGCGCGGACCGCGCGCCGGCCAGGTCGCCGCGCTCGGCCAGGATGTCGGCCAGGAACGGGGCGACGAACGGCCGGCCGAGCCGTACTCCGGAACGCTCGACGGCCTCCACCGCGGTGCGCGCCTCCCGCTCCGCCTCGGCGAGATTGCCGCGCCACAGCTCGTGGAGCGCCGCCAAGGCGTGCGCGGGCCCGTGCGCGCGGACGCTGCCGCGGCGGTACGCCTCCCGCCGGGCGTGGTCGATGCTGGTGCCGGCCTGGTCGTCCTCGGCGGCCAGGAGCGCCAGCCAGCCGCACACGAGCGGACTGTCCCCGGTGCCTAGGCGCACCAGCAGTCCGTCGGAGAGGCCGCGGCGGGCGGCCTGCGCGGCCTGCGGGCGGGTCTCGAACGCGGCCCGCAGGGCGAGCACGCAGTCGAGCGCCCGCCCGCCGGCGCTCGGTGGCTCGTCGTCGCCCGCGGCCTGCCCCACCTCGTCGAGCAGGTGCAGCCGGCCGGGTTCCAGCACGGTCACGTTGACCAGGTACGCGTCCAGATGACGGCGCAGCCCGGCGTCGGACGTCTTGTCCAGCGCCTGCCGCGCGTCACGCCAGGCCCGTACGGCCGGCTCCGTGTCGCCGCCGAACAGCAACGCCTCCCCGAGCCGTAGACCGGCCGCCGCCCGGGCGGCGGGTTCGACGGCCGACGCCAGGGCCTGCTCGCCGTAGCGCGCGGCGGCCTCGACATCGCTGTGCAGCGCGACGTCGGCGAGCTGTTCGACCAGGACCTGGCGGTCCCGGTCGCCGGTCACGTCGGGCAACGCCCGCCGCAGATAGGTGTACGCGCTGTCGGGGGAACCGCGGAACAGCGCGGTCTCGGCGGCGCGCCGCAGGTATCCGGCCGCGTCCGGCACCACGCCCGGGGGCACCTGCAGGATGTGCGCGGCGATCCGCTCCGGCTCCGCGCCCGTGGCGGCCAGGTGCAGCGCCGCCGCCCGGTGTCCCCGTAACCGGCGGGTGGTGTCCAGGTGCTCGTAGGCCGACCGCTGCAACAGCTGGTGCGGGTAGCCGAACCGGCCGGCGGGCGCGCGGACCAGTATGTGACTCCGGATCAGCCGGTCGACGGCGGCGGCGGTGGCCTCGACGCCGAGGCCGGAGACGGCCGAGATCGCGGGCAGGTCCGCTTCGTTGCCCAGAAGGGCGACGGCATGTGCCACATCGACGGCGTCCTGCGGCAGGCTCCCCAGGTGGGGCCTCACCCGGGAGGGAAGGAGCACCGTGGCCAGCCGGGTGATGTTGCCGCTCGTGGGGGTGACGCCCTGTTCGACGCAGCCTCGGGCCAGCTCGGTCAGCAGGAGCGGGTTACCGCCGCTGGAGTCGTGACAGGCGGCGACGAAGGCGTCGTCGGGCCGGGTGCCGAAGATCGTCGCGAGCACGGCGGCGGCGCCGGGCAGCCCGAGCGGCCGCAGCCGTACGAACTCGGTGCTGGGCGTGCGCAGGATCTCGGCCAGCAGGTCGGGGACCGGCGCGCCGGACGTCATCGCCAGCATCATGGTCAGCGGCAGGCCGTCCAGCCGGGGCAGCAGGTAGGCCAGCAGCCGCAGAGAGGGCGGATCGGCGTACTGGACGTCGTCGACGACGAGAGTCAGCGGTTCCGCCGTGCACGCGTTCACCACCAGCCAGTACAGGCCGTGCAGCACCGGGAGGTCGCCGACCGGCCGGATCGCCTCGACGGTGAATACCGAGGCGGCCTGCGCGGCGGCGCCGGCGAACAGCGGGCCCCGCCCGAACTCGGCTTCCGCGGTCAGCATCGGCTCGAACAATTGCCGCGTCACGCCATAGGCGAACTCGCGTTCCAGCGGCGACCCCAGGGCCCGGGCGACGGAGTGGCCGCCTTGACGCAGCCGCTCTCGTACCTCGGTCAGCAGTCGCGTCTTGCCGATTCCGGGAGGACCCTCGACGACGAATATCCGCCCGCCCGTATCAGGAGTGACGGCACGCGCCGCGTCGATCAGGATGGAGACGCCCTCGTCCCGCTCCTGTAGGGGCGGGTGCGCTGATCTCGGGACCATCCTGCGTTCGTGGTAGGGCGGTGGACTGGCCGGCGAGTACGACGCCGACGGTTTCACCGCGGTGGCGGGCTGCGATTAACTTCTCACAGCATAACAAAATGGGTGGTTATTGCGCACCAAATTGCCGGATGCGGCGATTACTGGTCCATGGAATGCGACGGCGAAGTGGTCCATTACGGACACCGCGCGGCAGCGATCCTGACATGGAACGCGAAGGGTGCACATCAGGCACCCAGAAGCACGCACGCAACACAAAAGGGGCATAATGTCGACGATTTTCCGTCCCGTCCGTTTCCGTCCCACGTCGCGGAGCCTCGTGCCCGTCGGCGCGACGCTGGTCGCGGCGGTGGCCGGCGCCCTGCTCACCGCCTCGCCGGCCCAGGCCGCCGACGGAGCCGGCATGTCGGCCTCGTGGAACTACTACCAGTCGGACGCGTTCCAGGTCGCCGCGACGCTGCCGGGAGTCAAGCTGACGGGGTTCGGCAGCGACCAGAACGGCTCCCGCAACCTCTTCGGAACGATCGAGCACACCGCCAACGACGGTCGGTGCTCCCGGGTGGTGATCCGGGCGAACGGTTCCGATCTCGTCGACGAGACGACCTGCGGGAACGGCACCTACAAGACATTCAGCACCGGATCCGGCATCTTCGACAATGGTCTTCTGGTGCTGGTCTACCGGACCATTCCCGGCACCACGAACGCCGACAAGTCCCTCTTCGTCGCCGTCCCGAGTTCGGCGAACGACGCCGGGCTGCGCACCACGGGCACCGGAGCGAGCTGGTCCTACTACACCGCGACGGACTACACGTACTCGCTCGTGCGTTCCGGTGTGCGGCTCACCGGTTACGGCTCCGACGGGAGCAGCCGGTCGACGATCAACACCGTGGAGAAGACCGCGACCGGTTCCGGCTGCGCCTCGGCCAGCGTGAAGGCAGGGGACGTGAGCACGAGCGGGTCGACCTGCACCAGCAGCACCGCGGGGTATTTCGCTCGCTGGGATCTCGACGGCGGCCTCAACGTGAAGGCCTGCTACAAGCCGACGAGCGCGGCCGAGGCGTGCCTGTCGACCTACGTGCCGAAGCCCGCGTGATTCCCGGCCCGGTCGCGGTCGCGGTCGGGGCCGGGGGTTGGGATCACAGCCAGCCCGCGTCCTCGGCGATGCGGACGGCGTCGATCTTGTTGCGGGCGCCGGTCTTGGTGATCGCGCCGGTGAGGTAGTTGCGTACGGTGCCCGCCGACAGGTGCAACCGGGCGGCGATCTCCTCGGCGGAGGCCCCTCGGGCGGCTTCGCGGAGGACCGTGGCCTCGCGTGGGGTGAGAGGGCTCTCTCCGTACTCCATCGCCGAGGCCACCAGCTCCGCGTCCAGCACCCGCAGCCCGGCCGCCGTACGCCTGATCGCGTCGGCCAGGCGGTCGCCGGGGGCGTCCTTGACCAGAAACGCCTCGATGCCCGCCGACAACGCCCGCCGTACCTGACCCGGCCGGCCCATCGCGGTCAGCACCAGGATGCGGCAGGAGGGGAGCACCTCCCGCAGCCGGGCGGCGGCGGTGATGCCGTCCAGCACGGGCAGGTCGATGTCGACGATGGCCACGTCCGGCCGCACCCGCAGCGCGGCGGGGACGATCTCGTCCCCGCGCGTCACCTCGGCCGCCACCTTCAGGTCGGACTCCAGGCGCAGCAGGGCGGTGAGCGCGGCCCGGATCATGTGCATGTCCTCGGCCAGGAGGACGCGGATCACGCGGGCACCTCCATCGTCAACCGGAAGCCGCCCTCGGGCGTGTGCCCGGCCTCGACCGTGCCCCCTGTCTGCGCGGCCCGCTCCACCAGCCCGGTCAGTCCGCCACCGAAAGGCCTGGCGGTTCGCGCGTCATCAGGTGGGAGGCCGTTGTTGACGATCTCCAGGTGAGCGCGTCCCGCGCGGTTCGAGGTGGTGATCGAACAGGTGGTGGCGCGGCTGTGCCGCAGGATGTTCGTGACACCCTCGCGTACGGCCCAGGCGAGCGCCTCGTCCTGCTCGCGGGACGGGGTCATCTCGGCGAGGTTGACCTGGCAGCCGATTCCGGACGACTCAAGCAGCGCCGTGGCCCGGTGCACCTCGTCGGAGAGCGTCATCCGCCGGTAGCCGCGAGCCACCTGACGCACCTCCAGCGCGGTCTCCCTCGCCACCTGGACCAGCGCGCCGATCTCGGTCTTGGCGGCGGGGAGATCGCGGTCCATGAGCCGGGCGGCCAGGTCGCCCTTCAACACGATCGCGGTGAGGCTGTGGCCCAGCCCGTCGTGCAGGTCGCGGGAGATCCGCAACCGCTCCTTAAGCACCGCCGCCTCCGCCAGGTCGGCCCGCGCCTGCTCCAGTTCGGCGGTGACCCGGACCAGCCGTACGACGACGTAGATCATGGCGCCGGTGATGACGATGGTGAGGGCGTAGAAGTACGAGCCGGTCACGTTGTGGAAGATGCCCTGGAGCCACCAGAACTCCGCCGCCGCCATCGTCGTCACCAGGACGCCGCCCCAGCGCAGCGGGAGCAGCAGGAGCACCGGCCCGGCCAGGAGCGGCGCGGTCCCGGCCGACCAGCCGGTGAACCCGAGGACCTCCGGCAGGTAGGCGGCGACCGCCTGCACCGCCAGTGTGGCGGGAAGCCATCGGGATCGGGCGCCCGTGAACGCCTGCCGTACGTGAAGGAAGTGCGGCCAGTAGAAAGCGGCCAGCAGCACGAGCAGCCGGGCGTTGACCGACGCGGAGGCCGTCGCGAGGGAGGCCACCAGGGGGATGATCGTGTAACCGACGGAGACCAGGACGATCAGCGCGGTTCCGAGCCGTCGCGCGGAGGTGGAGTTCATGACCGGCCCATTATGACTTTCGGGTCTCCCAGCGGAACCACCTCCTGATCGAGAGCAGCGCGACCCCCGCCCACACCGCCAGGACCAGAGCCGGTACGGCCGCCGCCGCCAGGTCGGAGCCGAACGTGCCCGGCCCGTAGGAGGCGCGGACCGCGTCCACCACCGCGCTGGTGGGCAGGGCGGCGAAGAACGGGTGCAGCCAGGAGGGCAACAGGTCCACGATCGAGCCCATCGCCCCGGACGCGAGGCCGGCCAGGAAGAAGAACGGCAGCGTCATGGGCGCCGCGAGCTCCCCGCGCGGGATCGCCGCCGTCCACGCCACCCCCAGCGTCGCCATCACCGCCGAACCGGCGACCGCGAACACCGCGAAGAGCACCGGATTCCTCGGCAGCGGCACATCGGCCAGGAGGTGTACGGCCACAGCCGACACGATCATGAGGATGACCGTCTGCGTGACGGTGTTCGCGACCTCGCCGAGGAGGATCTGCCGGTCGGTGAGCCGGGTGGCGCGCAGCCGTTTGAGCAGGAGCTGGTCGCGGCGCATGGTCAGGGCGACGGTGATGTTCAGGAAGGCGGTCCCCGACAGGATGAGCGCGAGCGTCCCCACGAACATCTGCGCCGCGGCCGTGACGCCGCCGGCCGTGACGTTGCGCATCAGCGTCGGCATCCCGATCGCCAGGCCCAGCGGGGTGATCACGGAGGCGGGCAGCGTGCCCTTGTCGCGCCAGAACAGCCGGGCGCTCAGCTTGTAGGTGGCCGTGAGGCTCATCGGCGTGGATCCCATCGGAAGAGGAAGCGGACGGCGACCAGGGCGAGGAGGGCCCAGACGGTCAGGTTCAGGACGGGCCCGGTCAGCGTCGCGAGCTCGCCGCCCCTGTAGGCGAGCCCGGCGATCTCGACCATCGCCCCGGTCGGCAGCAGGTCGAGTGCCCACCGGACCCAGCCGGGGAGGAGGCCGGTGACGAACGGCCCGTACGCTCCCGCCCCTAGCGCACTGGCCAGCAGGAACGGGATCGTGGCGGGGGCGTTCAGGTCGGGACGGCGGGTCACGATCGAGAAGACGACGCCGATCAGCGCCAGCACCCCGGCCACCACGACGACGCACGCCGCGAACAGCAGCGGCAGCTCGGGTGGCGGCAGGTAGGTGAAGGTGTAGAGGATCACCGAGACGAGGGCCGACAGGAGAGCGGCCTGCGTCACCATGTTGACCAGCTCGCCGCCGACGATGGCCCGCCCGCGCAGGCCCGAGGCGCGTAGCCGCTTGAGAACCAGCAGCTCCCGCCTGGCCGACAGCGTCACGGCCGTCTGGGTGGTCGCGACGATGGTCAGGAGCGTGGCGAGCAGGCCGAGATGCATGCCGAGCACCACCTCCACGTCGCGGCTCCTGAGCGAGGCGGCGATCAGCAACGGCAGGCCCGCGCCCAGGCAGACGCCGAGCACCGCGACGCCGCCGACGGCCCGTCCGTCGCGCCAGAACAGCCGGCCGCCCAGCCGCGCCACGGCCAGCACGTCACGCACGGGCGTCACGGGTGGTCGTGCTGTTCTGGGCTGTTTCGCCGTTGTGGGCCAGTTCCAGAAACAGGTCTTCCAGCGAGGCCGTACGGACCTCCAGGCCGCGCAGGCGCAACCCGCGTTCGCTCGCCCAGCCCAGCAGCGTCTGGGCGGCCAGGTCGGGATCGGCGGCCTGGACCATGGCGAGCCTGCCCCGCACGGTCGCGGGCAGCGGCAGCTCCCCGGGCTGGACCACGGACGGCAGCTCGAACGAGACCCGCCCCACCCGCGCGGCCAGCGTCTCGGCCATGTCGCCGCCGACGACGATCTGACCCCTGTCCATGATGGCCAGGTTCGCCGCCAGATGCTGGGCCTCCTCCAGGTAGTGAGTGGTCAGCAGCACGGTCGTCCCCCGGGCGGCGAGGTCGCGGACGACCTCCCAGATGTTGCGGCGGGCCTCGGGGTCCATGCCGGTCGTCGGCTCGTCGAGGAACAGCACGTCGGGCCGGCCCAGCAGGGCCAGCGCCAGGTCCAGACGGCGTTTCTCACCACCGGACAGCTGCCGCACCTTCGTCTTCGCCTTCGCCGTCAGGCCCGCCAGCTCCAGCGCCTCGCTCGCGGGGCGCGCGGCGGGGGTGAAGTCACGCCAGATCTCGACCGTCTGCCCGGCCGTCAGGTCGGGGAAGAACCCGGCCTCCTGCAGCATGATGCCGACGTTGCCGCGCACCTGGGCGCGGTCCCTGATCGGGTCGAGGCCCAGCACCCTGACCGAACCGGCGTCCGGCTTCTGGAAGCCGGTGAGCAACTCGATCGTCGTGGTCTTGCCCGCGCCGTTGCGGCCGAGCAGGGCGAAGACCGCGCCCGCCTCGACCTCGAACGAGATGTCGTCGACCGCCTGGAAGCCGCCGTAGCTCTTGCTGAGGTGGTTCACCTGAATCGCTGCCACCCCTCGATCCTTGGCCAGGGCCGACGGCGGAAACAGTGAGCAATTCACAACTTCGCGCCCTTGCCGAGTGTGCCGTCCGGAAGGCCGCCGTCGTCATTCCCGGTTGTCCGAGCCCCGCCATTCCCCGATGATCCGTACAGCGGGTGAGGCGCGCCGAAGGGCAACGATGAAGGCAATCCTGGTTTTCCTGTGCGTCGCCGCGGTGAGCGCGTTCGCCGCGGTCCTCCTGTTGTTGCGAAGCTCGGAGGACAGCGGCCGGGAGCCCGTGGCCTCAGACTCCGGCGTCACGGCGGCGGCCTCACCCGTGACCCGGAAGAGCGTGCTCCTCGATGCTGAGGGCGCCGTCATCGAGGAGTTCTCCGGCGACTGCGCGGGCAGCGCGTACCCCTACCTCTGCCGGTACGTCGGCGAGCGGCTTCTCGCCGAGGACCCGCGGCTGCTCACTCACGACGGCCTGACGATCCGTACGACGATCGACCAGCGGCTCCAGCGGGCGGCCCAGCAGGCCGTCGACACGTACGTCGATCGCGATGACCCACAGCTCGCCACGCAGGTGATGATCGTGCCGGGCGAAGGCGCCATCAGGGCCATGGCCGCCAGCCATGACGCCGGCGACGGGCCTGCCTTCCAGCAGGGCACAACCTCGATGCCCTACACCCTGGCCGCGGCGCTCGCCGCCGGCATGCGGTACGGCGACGGCTTCGCCGTCTCCGACAAGTACCAGGCCCAGGGCTACGCGACACTCAAGAACTGCGCGGACCAGGGTGCCGCCGAACCGACTGTCGTCATCCACAATCGGGAGAAGGGCGGGAAGCGGTTCGTCACCCTGCGGTCGGGCACTCGAGGTGCGGTCAACACCTTCTACATGCGCGTGCAGGAGAAGGTGGGCCTGTGTGAGACCGTCAGGATGGCCGAGGGGCTCGGGCTCAGGAGCGCCGACGGAAAACCGCTCCAGGCGACAGAGACGTTCACGCTGGGTCTCACCGAGGCCGATCCCGTCTCGGTGGCCGACTCCTACGCCACCCTCGCCGCCCGTGGCCGCTTCTGCGAGCCTATGGTGATCACGGAGATCCGTGACGGCTCGGGCACCACGCGCTCCTTCCCGCCGCAGTGCCGGCAGGTCCTGGACCCGGCGGTCGCCGACGCGGTCACCGGGGTGCTGTCGGATGTCCTGGCGAAGAGCAGGCTCAAGGGCATCGGCCGCGAGGCGGCGGGCATGCCCGGCGAGGGCGACGAGCACCGCTCCGCCTGGTACGCCGGTTACACCCCTGATCTGGCCGCGGCCGTCAGCCTCGGCGACCCTCGCGGTGCTTACCGGTACCCCCTGGTCGACGTCACCATGGCCGGCCACCACTATCGACAGGTGGGCGGTACGTCGGTTCCCGGCCTGATCTGGAAGCAGGCGATGACCGAGGTGACGCGGGGGACGCGGGAGACCCGCTTCACCCGTCCGGACATCGGGCGCTTCGGCGGCTGCCAGGACGCCTGCCCGAACTGACCGCCACCCGGGGCATGCTGCGGAACAGCGACAAAGCGGGAGAACTTTGTGTCGCCCAGGCACTCGCGGTCACGGGCGAGTCGGCACATGATCGCCGCCTACGACGTCGTGCGAAACCGGAAACACAACTCCAGAGACGAAGAGTGACGGCACGGATACGATCCGAACGTGACCGGCTACATCCGCACCATTCGTCAGGCTATACGCGAGAACCCGGAACCGACCTGGATGGATCTGCCGCTGGCAGGAGAACGCCTTTCGGAGATCGTTCTATTCGGTCATGGGAAGGACGCCGATGTGATGGTCGAACTGCTCGATGGCCGGCGGTTCGTCCTGGGGCTCGGCGGCATGCTGCGCGTGCGCGGGTGCCCTGCCATGCGATCGGAGGTGATCCGGTGGGATGACCGTTCTCTCATCATCAGGTATCGCGGAGATAGCCTGAAGATCGCCACCTTCCGGATCGAAATCCCGAGTTGGAACCACGACCTGGAGACGTTCCAGGCCATGGTCCGCGAGTGGCTGGCCACAGGCGGTACTGAGGACCTCACCTGGTGCGTGTCGATGGAGATCGGGGTTACAGCATGAGCAGGGGCGCGAGGAAGCCGGTCAGTCCTTGATGTTGAGCCGGCAAGGGGAGCTGCCCGGGAGTCGAGCGGCAGGTCCTGCGGTGGCTGGAGACCGCCTCGCTGCCGTGGACCGACCTGGGAGGGGCGAGCATCCTGCGGTGCGGTCTGGACGCGATCTCTGTGACGTTCAGCGGTAAGAAAGCGGCGGCGAACACCGTCCTGCGTAAGCGGTCCTCAATCCCTCCTGGAGCTCGCCGTCGAAGAGAAGGTCTGGCCCTCCAACCCGCTGCGCGAGATCAAGTGGACTCCGCCCAAGTCGACGGAAGCCGTCGACCCTCGGACGGTAGTCAACCCTCGTCAGGCGGGGGCGCTGCTCGCCGCGGTGACCTACGTTGGCCGCTCGCGGGGGCCGCGCATGACGGCCCTGTACGCCTGCATGTACTACGCCGCGCTGCGCCCTGAGGAAGCCGCGGGCCTTTTGACGGGTTGCGAGAGCACATCAAACAGTACGGCGTTGCCGACGATGGCCGGCTGTTCCGCACTGCCAAGGGCGGGCCCTACACTGCCTCGGCCAACTCCCACATCTGGCAGAAGGCGAAAGCGATCGCATCCTGGCCGGAACAGGCGGCGTCTCCTCTGGCCGCTCGCCCTACGACCTGCGGCACGTGGCCGTCTCGTTCTGCCTAGGTGGGCGCCTGTTAGGCCTGATCAAAGAGTGCCCCCGGCAGGATTCGAACCTGCGGCACCCGCTTTAGGAGAGCGGTGCTCTATCCCCTGAGCTACGGAGGCAAGTGTGCGGTAGTAAGCCTAGCGAAAGGTTGGGGCGCTCGCGCCTCCACCCGGGGGTGTGGTGGAGAAGTCGGGGGTCATCGGTCAGGCGACATGCGGTAAAGGCATGGCAACTCGCCGTCGCTCGCACCAGGGAGGCCCCTTACCGTCGCTGGCTGTGACCGTAACGCGACGCGGATCCCTGCGGCGGCGATCGATGACGCTCGTCGCGGCGATGATCGCGCCGGGGATCCTGGCTTCAGGCTTGCTCGTGGCCGATCTCGCGGGCTATGGGGAGCGTACGCGGAGCGGCCTGGCGGATGAGGCCCGGCGTGTGCTCGCCGAGCCTGTCGGCGGCGTAGGGAGTGCCGGGCCGGGGATGTCGGCCGAGGCGCCGTCGGGAGCGCGGCCGTTCGCGGACGTCGGCCGGGCCGCGCAGACGGCAAAAGCGGTGCTGGGCCCCACGCCGGTGCTGGATCCGACGCCGGTGCCGGAGCCGTACGGGCCGGCGCGTCGCTATGAGGGGCTGGTGCGGCTTCCCGCTGTTCCCGCGCCGGTTGTGGGGCGGGCCTGGAAGGCCGTCCCCCGGAGTGCCCCGGAGAAGGAGAAGAGGCGGCCCATCAAGGAACCCCGGGAGGAGCGCCCGGCTTGCGCTCCGGAGTGGGAGGGCACGTGGCTCTGGGACACCTGCCGGGAGGGCGGCGGGCAGTAGGCGCATGAGCCGGAAAGGCGCAAACGCGACGTGATCGGTCGATAGCGCTTGGGCGAACCAGGGCACCGGCCCACCGGACGCTGTAGTAACGTGCGTCCCTGACCCAGGTCACGAGTTCGCAAACGGGGGAGTCGGGCGTGTCATCTCCTCGGTCGGCCGGGCTGATCGCGGTCGTCACGGTGATGACCTCGCTCACCGGTGCCTCCACGGCCGCGGCGGCATCGGCGCCCATGACGGCCGGTGCGAGCGGCCGTACGGACGCTGCTGTCCGGACGGGCGGCAAGGAGCCCACGTCTCTGACAGAGCTGCGGCGTGAGGCCCAGAAGGCCTACAAGTCGATCGAGGACGCGAACCGGGCGCTGGTGGCGCGGCAGAAGAAGTTCGCGGGTGTGGAGAAGGAGCTCGCGGGCAAGCTCACCCGTCTCCAGGAGGCCACAGCCGAGCTCAACAGGCTGCGCAAGCCGTTGTCCGACCTGGCGGCGTCGCTCTACCAGGACCCCTCGGTCGGGGGCCTCAGCCCGTTCATCGCCGGTGGGGACGGCACGGCCATCCTGCGCAGGATGAGCGACATGCAACATCTGGTCGCCGGGCACAACACCGTCCTCAGCGAGGCGTCGAAGCTGCTCGAAGGTCAGCAGCGGCTCGCGCAGGAGGCGCAGGAGCTGCGGGCGGCCAGCCTTCTCCAGGAGGCGCAGCTCAGCGCGCAGGTCACCCTCATGCGTAAGCGCTCCACGACTCTGGTCCGGTCGCTGACCCGGGCACTGGTCAAACTGGGCGTGAAGATCGGGCAGGGGACGGAGGGCGCGGGCGGTTGCGATCCCACCCGGATCGCCCAGGCGGAGCAGTATCCGAACGGCCTTCTCCCCAAGAACATCCTGTGCCCGCTTCCGCAGCGCGGGGAGACCCTGCGGGCGGACGCGGCGATCGCCTTCGCCGACCTGAACATCGCCTACAAGAAGCGCTTCGGCACGCCGATGTGCATCTCCGACAGCTACCGCAGCCTCGGCGAGCAGCAGGCCGTCTACTACCGGCGGCCCGGGTTCGCGGCCACGCCGGGCAAGAGCAACCACGGGCTCGGGCTCGCCGTCGACCTCTGCGGCGGCGTGCAGAGCTTCCGGTCGGCCCAGTTCAACTGGCTTGAGGCCAACGGCAAGAAGTACGGCTGGTTCCACCCGGACTGGGCCTATCACAGCCCCTTCGAGCCGTGGCACTGGGAGTACGACCCCAAGCTCGGCTCGCTGCTGCCTTAGCGACGCGGTGAACCTAGCGGGGGTGGATGGTCACCGAGAGTCTGCCCTGCGCCTGGGCCTGGGCGAGCCCGGCGGCCTGGGCGGGAGTGGTGGCCAGCACCAGCAGTCCGCCGCCGTCCGCGGAATCCGGCGGCCGGGCGATCACCCGCACTTCCTGGGCGACCGTCCGGGCCTCGAAGGGGCCGTCCTCGTAGGCCGCCAGGACGTCGATCACATCTCCTGGCGACAGCAGGCGGGCGGCGCCCGGGTCCGCGATCCGGACCGGCGTCGCGACCGACTCCGGTGATCCGGAGAAGCGGAACAGGCCCGGGCCGAGGAGGCGCGCGTCGGTGAGCGGCTCGCCCCGGCGCAGCGGGCCCGCGACCACCCTGCCGGTCACCGGGGAGCCGGCCGCGTACGCCCCGGCGGGCACGGCGTCGGGCGGCAGCCGCACGACCATCACGTCGGAGGCGGCGAGCCTGCCTCCGGCGAGGTCGCGGGCGGCGGCGAGGACCTCCACGCCCCGCGGCGCCCGTACGGCCGAGAGCGCGCACGCCGCCGCGAGCCCGGCGAGGACCGCGGCGACCGCGCGGCGCCGGCGCACGGGAAGCCGTTTCAGGGCGCGCATGACGACCTGACCATCAGGGGAGATCGATCGGGAGCTTGATGCCGTCGAGGGCGTTGCCGCAGGGGCAGGTTCGGTCCTCCGGCAGGGCCTCGACCACCTGGGAGACCAGCGTGCGCATCCGCTCCACATTGGCCGCGAAGAAGGCCAGCACCTCGTCGTGGGTGACCCCCTCGCCCGCCTCGACACCGGCGTCGTGGTCGGTGACGAGGGAGAGCGTCGTGTAGCAGAGAGCCAGCTCACGGGCGAGGACGGCCTCGGGGTGCCCGGTCATGCCGATGATCGACCAGCCCGCGCCCGCGTACCACTGCGACTCGGCGCGGGTGGAGAAGCGGGGGCCCTGGATCACGACCAGCGTGCCGCCGTCGACCGTGTCCCAGCCTGCCTCGCGTGCCGTGGCTGTCGCGGCGGCCCGGCCGGAGGGGCAGTAGGGGTCGGCGAACGACACGTGGACGGCGCCCGCGTCGAAGAAGGTCTGCTCGCGTCCCTGGGTGCGGTCCACGATCTGGTCGGGGATCACGAGGGCGCCCGGGCCGATCTCGGGGCGCAGGGACCCGACCGCGCTGGGCGCGAGGATCTGCCGGACACCGAGGGACCGCAGGGCCCACATGTTCGCCCGGAAGGGGATGCGGTGCGGAGGGTACGTGTGGCCGCGGCCGTGCCGCGGGATGAACGCGACGGATCTGCCGCCGATGCGGCCCACGGAGATCGAGTCACTGGGCGGGCCGTACGGCGTCGTCACGTCGACCTCGTGGGCGTCCTCCAGCAGGGAGTAGAGCCCGGATCCGCCGATGACCCCGATGTCTGCGCGATTGACCATGGGGCCGACCCTAGCGAACGGCGCCGTGCCTCCGGCGCGGTCCGGCGGCCCCTGTGGACAACATCAGACCCCTGTGGACGACCTCAGTGACCTCAGGCGGCGGCGGTCGATCCCGACGAGGAGGTGCTCGTCGACGTGCTGGTCGAGGCGGTCTCCTTCTTCCCGGAATCGCCGGAGCCGTTGGAGCTCCCCGAGCCGGCGGAGTCGGCCGACTTCGACGGCGTCGTCGTGGTCGACGTGGTCGTCGACGAGCTCGACGAACGGCTGTCGGTCCGGTAGAAGCCGGAGCCCTTGAACACGATGCCGACGGCGGAGAACACCTTGCGCAGCTTGCCCTGGCAGGCCGGGCACTCCGTGAGCGGGTCGTCAGAGAACTTCTGAACGGCCTCCAGCTGCTCCCCGCAAGCGGTACAGGCGTACTGGTAGGTGGGCACTCGCTCCTCCTGGGACTGGCACTCGACCGGGTCGACTGCTAATGGTAGTCAGTCAAGAAGCGCAAACGCCACTCCAGCCCGGTTTATTGCCCCCCGGTGTCCCGTTCGCCCGCAACCCCTACAGCAGGTCAGCCGCCGCGTTCGCCGTACCAGCCGGCCAGCTTGCCCTTGCGGCTGACCGCGCGCAGGCGGCGCTCGACCGTCTCCCGCTGCGCGGCCGTGGTGACGACGAGAAGCTGGTCGCCCACCAGAAGCTGGGTCGTCGGCCCGGGCACGAACGACCGCCCGTTCCGTACGACGAGGGTGACCATGGTGTCGGTCGGCAGCCGCAGCTCGAAGATCTCCACGCCGTGCATGAGCGACCCGCGCGGGATGCGGACCTGCAGCAGGTCGGCCTTCAGCTCCTCCAGCGGCGCGGCCTCCACGTCGAGGTCGCGCGCCTCGCCCTCGGCGGCCAGGCCGAGCACCCGCGCGAGGTACGGCAGCGTCGGCCCCTGCAGCAGCGTGAACACGATCACGATGACGAAGACGTCGTTGAACAGGCCCTTCGCCCCCGGCACCCCCGCGCTCCAGGGGATCGTGGCGAGCACGATCGGGACCGCGCCGCGCAGCCCGGCCCACGACAGGAAGATCTGTTCCCGCCACGGCATCGACCCGAGACGCAGCAGCCGTACGACCACGCTGGACACCAGGACCGACGCCGGCCGGGCGACCAGGACGAGCAGCACCCCCGACACCAGGGCGGGCACGATCACGACGGGCAGTTCCGCGGGGTCGGCCAGGATGCCGAGCATCACGAACAGCCCGATCTGGGCGAGCCACGCAGCGCCCTCCGCGAAGCCGCGGGTCGCGGCGCGGTGGGGGAGGCGGGTGTTGCCGAGGATCAGCGTCGCCACGTACACCGCGAGGAAGCCGCTGCCGTGCAGGAGCGCCGCCCCGCTGTAGGCGACGAACGCCAGCGCCAGCACCGCGATGGGATAGAGGCCGGAGGCGGGCAGGGCCACCCGGCGCAGCGCGTACGCCCCGGCCGGGCCGACCGCGAGGCCGACGGTCGCGCCGATGGCGAGTTCGGCGGTGGTCTCCAGCAGGGTGACCGGCAGCGAGGGCGTCAGCGTCGTGCCCACGCTCAGCGTCATCACGAGGATGACGGCGGGCGCGTCGTTGAAGCCTGACTCGGCCTCCAGGATCCCGGCGAGCCGGGGTGGCAGCGGCAGCCGCCGCAGCACCGAGAACACGGCCGCCGCGTCGGTGGAGGCCAGCACGGCGCCGAGCAGGAACGCCGACCGCCAGTCCAGGCCGAGCAGGGGCGCGACGGTCGCGGCGAGCACGGCGACGCTGACCGCGATGCCCACCGTGGCGAGCACGAGCGCGCTCGGCACGGCGTCGCGTACGTGACTCCAGTTGGTGGTCAGGCCGCCTTCGGCCAGGATCACCGCGAGTGCGATCAGGCCGAGTTCCTGGGCGAGGTGCGCGTTGCCGAAGTGGATGCCGCCGAGGCCGCGCTCACCGAGCAGCAGGCCGAGGCAGAGGTAGATGAGCAGGGTGGGCAGGCCGGTGCGGTGCGCGATCCGTACGGACGCGATGGCCGCGATGACGACGGCGGCGGACAGCAGCAGCCAGACGTTCAGACCCACCGCTCCCTTCGCCGCGCGTGCGCCAATCTTGTCACATCTGCACCAACCGGACGATTCCGCTTGGAAGGGCAGCGAACCGTACATGCTGATCGTGTGGCTCCGCGGGCACGCCCTCCATCAGCTCGCCCTCGTGCAGCAGCGCCACCGTCGGGACGTTCGGTCCGACGCGGGTCAGCGCCCGGTCGTAGAAGCCGCCGCCCCGGCCGAGCCGTACGCCCGTCACCCGGTCGACGGCGAGGGCAGGGACGAGGACCAGCGCGGCCGTCCTGATCGCGTCCACCCCGCGCCGGACGTCGACCGGCTCCATCACCCCGTACGGCCCCGGGGCGAGCGAGTCCGGGCCGTCGTACACCGCCCAGTCGAGCTCGCCGTCGGGCCGCTGCACCGGCAGGATCACTGTCGCGCCGTGCTTCCACATGGCCAGGATCAGCCCGTGCGTGGACGGCTCGGCCCCGATCGACCAGTAGCAGGCGACGAGCCCGGCCATCTGCACCCACGGCTGGTCGAGGAGCGTCTCACGGACCGCGGCCGAGGACGCGCGCAGCGTGCGTTCGTCGAGCTCCGACCGGTCGCGGAGGATACGGCGACGCAGGTTCAGCTTGTCCACAGCCCGCTCCGTTAGTGTTCAACCATGGCTGACTTCGATCCCGTGACCAAAGCCGTTGTGCCCGCCGCGGGTCTGGGCACCCGCTTCCTTCCCGCGACGAAGGCGACCCCCAAGGAGATGCTGCCCATCGTCGACAAACCGGCCATCCAGTATGTGGTGGAGGAGGCCGTCTCCGCCGGGCTGCTCGATGTCCTGATGGTGACCGGCCGCAACAAGCGTTCGATCGAGGATCACTTCGACGTAGCGTACGAGCTTGAGGACGCGCTGCGCGCCAAGGGCGACGAGGAGCGGCTCAACCAGGTGAAGGAGCCGGTGGACCTCGCCACCATGCACTACGTGCGGCAGGGCGAGCCGAAGGGCCTCGGCCACGCCGTCCTGTGCGCCAAGCAGCACGTCGGCGACGAGCCGTTCGCCTGCCTGCTCGGCGACGACCTCATCGACCCCCGTGACCCGCTGCTCAGGCGCATGATCGAGGTGCGCGCGACGTACGGCGGCAGCGTCGTCGCGCTGATGGAGGTGCCGCGCGAGCACGTCTCCCTGTACGGCGCCGCCGCCATCGAGCCGACCGACGAGGACGACGTCGTCCGCGTCACCGACCTCGTGGAGAAGCCCCCGGCCGACGAGGCCCCCTCCAACTGGGCGATCATCGGCCGGTACGTGATCGACCCGGCCGTGTTCGAGGTGCTGGAGCGGACCCCGCCGGGGCGTGGCGGCGAGATCCAGCTCACCGACGCGCTGCGCACGCTGGCCGCGACGGCCCCCGGCGAGGGCGGGCCGGTGCACGGCGTGCTGTTCCGGGGCCGCCGCTACGACACCGGCAACAAGCTGGAATATCTCCAGACCGTGGTGCAGTTCGCCGCGAACCGGGGCGATCTCGCGCCCGAGTTCCTGCCCTGGCTCCGGCAGTTCCTCGACACGATCGAGTCCTGAGCGACATGAAGCCCGTCGACCGCCATCTCGCCGACATCCTCGCGGTGGTGCGCCCGCTCGCCCCGCTGGAGGTCGAGATCGACGCCGCCCTCGGCGCCGTGCTGGCCGAGGACGTCGCCTCGCCCGTGCCGCTGCCGCCGTTCGACAACTCGGCGATGGACGGCTACGCCGTACGGGCCGAGGACGTCGCCGGCGCGCCCGTCACGCTGCCCGTGATCGGGGACGTGGCGGCGGGCGACGGCGGGCTGAACGCCGTCGGGCCCGGCCTGGTCGCCCGCGTCATGACCGGGGCGCCGATGCCGGCCGGGGCCGACGCCGTCGTCCCGGTCGAGTGGACGGACGGCGGCACCGCCCGCGTACGGATCGACAGGCCGGCCCCGCCGGGCAACGCGATCCGGCGGGCGGGAGAGGACGTCCTCGCGGGGGAGACGGTGCTCCGCGAGGGCGCCCGGATCGGCGCCGCCCAGGTCGGGATCCTCGCCGGAGCCGGCCGGCGGCGGGTGCGGGTGCGGCCCCGGCCGAGGGTCGTCGTGCTGTCCACGGGTGCCGAGCTCGCCGAGCCCGGCACCCCGCTGGGCGCGGGCCAGATCTGGGAGTCCAACAGCTTCATGCTGACGGCCGCCGTACGGGAGGCCGGAGCGGAGGCGTTCCGGGCCGGTTCGGTCTCCGACGACCCCAAGGAGTTCCTGGACGTCCTGGACGCCCAGCTCCTGCGGGCCGACGCAGTGATCACCAGCGGCGGCGTCTCGATGGGGGCGTACGAGCCGGTCAAGGAGGCCCTGTCCCCGCTGGGCACGGTCGCCTTCGAGAAGGTCGCGATGCAGCCGGGGATGCCGCAGGGCTTCGGCGTCGTCGGGCCCGACCGCGTGCCGATCTTCACGCTGCCCGGCAACCCGGTGTCGTCGTTCGTGTCGTTCGTGCTCTTCGTGAGGCCGGCCCTGCGGGCCATGCAGGGGCTCCCGGTGGGGCCGCCGGAGGCCGTGCGGGCCACCGTGACGGCGCCGCTGCGGTCGCCCGCCGGGAAGCGGTCCTATCTGCGGGCCGTGCTGACCGGGCGGACCGTCGCGCCGGTCACCGGCCAGGGCTCGCATCAACTGGCCGCGCTGGCCGCGGCGAACGCGCTGATCGTGGTTCCGGAGGACGTGACCTCGCTGCCCGAGGGCGCCGAGGTGGAGGTGATCCCGCTGTGAAGCTGACCCACGTCGACGAGACCGGCGCCGCCCGGATGGTCGACGTCTCGGAGAAGGACGTGACCGCCCGTACGGCCGTCGCGACCGGCCGCGTCCTGCTGTCGCCGGAGGCGGTGGCGGTGCTGCGGGCGGGCGACGTGCCCAAGGGCGACGCGCTGGGGGTGGCGCGCATCGCCGGGATCATGGGGGCCAAGCGCACCCCCGACCTGGTGCCGCTCTGCCACCCGATCGCCCTGACCGGCGTCAAGGTCGACCTGTCCGTCGTGGACGAGGGCGTGGAGATCACCGCCCGGGTCCGTACGGCCGACCGCACGGGCGTCGAGATGGAGGCCCTCACGGCCGTCACCGTTGCGGCGCTCGCCCTGGTCGACATGATCAAGGCGGTGGACCCGGCGGCGGTGATCAGCGACGTCCGGGTGGAGGAGAAGATCGGCGGCAAGACCGGCCACTGGGACCGCGACACCGGTGACACCCGCGATGCCCGCGACGCCCGTGACAGTCTCGACCGGAAGTGAGGGCGGCGTGCGCGCGCTGGTGGTGACCGTCTCCAACCGGGCGTCCGCGGGCGTGTACGAGGACCGATCCGGGCCGCTGCTGGCCTCCCTCCTCGAGGAGGCGGGCTGCGACCGGGTGGACGGCCCGCGGGTGGTCCCGGACGGCGAGCCCGTCGAGGCGGCGCTGCGCGAGGGAGTCGGCGAGGGGTACGACGTGATCGTGACCACCGGCGGCACCGGCGTCACACCCCTGGACCTCACGCCCGAGATGACCCGCCGCGTCCTGGACCGGGAGATCCCCGGCATAGCCGAGGCCGTACGGCAGGTGAACCGCGAGAAGGTGCCGACGTCGATCCTGTCCCGCGGCCTCGCCGGGCAGGCGGGCCGGACGCTGGTGGTCAACCTCCCGGGGTCGTCCGGCGGCGTACGGGACGGCATGGCCGTGCTGGCCCCGATCCTGGCCCATGTGGTGGACCAGATCCGCGGCGGCGACCATGCCCGCTGACCGCTCGATATCGGGCGCCCCCACGTGGCGCGTTGACCGTTCTCCGGTGGATGATTGACGGATGGATCGACTTCGCGGCTGGCCGGTGTCCCTGACCGAGGGGCCCGTGGGGCTGCGGCCGCTGCGCCTGCGTGACGTCCGTGACTGGCGCGACACCCGGCTGCGCAACGCCGAGTGGCTCCGTCCGTGGGAGCCGAGCAACCCGGAGACCCCGCTGTTCCGCACCGGTCTCGGGCCGTACGTCTCGATGGTCGGCACGCTGCGCCGCGAGGCCCGCCAGGGGATGGCCATGCCCTGGGTCGTCACGTACGAAGGGCGGTTCGCCGGGCAGCTCACCGTGGGGGCGATCGTGTGGGGATCGGCCCGGTCCGCCCAGGTGGGCTACTGGGTGGACGGCCGGCTGGCCGGGCGGGGCATCATCCCGACCGCGCTCGCCATGGCCGTGGACCACTGCTTCTTCACCACCGGTTTACACCGTCTGGAGGCCAACATCCGGCCGGAGAACCAGGCCAGCCGCCGGGTCGTGGAGAAGCTCGGCTTCCGCGAGGAGGGCATCCGCCGGCGTCAGCTGCACATCGACGGCGCCTGGCGCGACCACATCTGCTACGCGCTGACCGTGGAGGACGTGCCTCGCGGGCTGCTCGTGCAGTGGCGCCGCACGATGAACTCGGCCGCCCGCCGCAGCGAGCCCAGCCCCGGTTAGGCGCCGGCGGCTGTGCCTCGCCGCCGTCACAACCGAGACACAAGTGGATCACCAGTGGACCCCGTGATGCTTCTTGGCCGTAAGCGAAACCGCATCACGGGGAGACATCCGTATGAGGAAAAAGGCGTTATCCGCCGCGGCGGCCGCCCTGACCGCTCTGGCCGCCTCGGCGGCCGTGGCCGCGGCGGCTCCCGCACCCGCGTCCGCCGCGGCGGTGAAGATCGAGGTCGTGCCCGCCTACAGCGAGACCGTGCTGGAGCCGTGGGACCCGGTCACCTGCCCGACGAACATGGTGCTCACCGGCCGCTCTCACTATGGCGACGAGGAAGCCCTCACCACTTACACCTGCAGCTTCGTCCTCATCAACGGTGAGCAGGCCCGGGTGTACCTCAGCGAATGGAGCGCTCGCCAGAAGGAGAGCAGGGCCGACTTCAGCGCGCCCGACCACCGGGCGGTCGCCGCCAGGTGGCACGAAGGCGACGAGAACGGCTACACGCGATACCGCACCGCCACGATGTACTGGCGAGGGCAGCAGGTGCTGCTGGCCAACGGCGAAGTCAGCGATCCGTACAGGGAGAGCAGCCACGACTGGCAGGCTCCGGCCAACACGGTCATGACCGGCCGTAAGCACACCGGGGACGAGAACGGCACCAGCTACTACCGGTTCGCCACTGTAACCGTCGCGGGCTGACTAGAGAGGCACCGAATACCATGAGAACGCTTGGCAAGGCGTTATCCGTCGTCGCCGTGGCCGCCGCTCTGTCGGCCACCACCATGGCATCTCCCGCTTCGGCGGCCGTGACGATCAAAGTGGAGAGCGTTTACACCCGGACCGTGTGGGAGGGGGCCGGCACCCAGTTCACCTGCCCGACGAACCAGGTGATCACCGGCCGCTCCCACTTCGGCGACGAGGGAGATCAGACCACCTACTACTGCAGCCGGATCCTGATCAACGACGAGGTGGTCGAGGTACACGCCGGAGACTGGACCGCTGCGCAGAGGGAGAGCAGGTCCGACTACAGCGCCCCGGACCACCAGGTGGTCGTCGGCAGGTGGCACAAGGGCGACGAGAACGGCGAGACCCGGTACCGCAGCGCCGCGCTGTACTGGCAGGGGCGGCAGGTATGGCTGGCCAACGGGGACGTGACCGGTCAGTACACGGAGAGCAACCACAAGTGGCAGGCGAAGGCCGGCACGGTCATGACCGGTCGCACGCATTACGGGGACGAGAACGGCAAGACCACGTACCGGTTCGCCACCGTGTACTTCGAGGGCTGATCTCCTCCGGCGCATAGGCCCGCGTACCGTCAGTGCCCTGGTGCGGCTGAGGCACTGATCGTCCGGGCCGGGACGGCCGGCCGGGAACGCCGCGAAACCACCGCGACCCGGTCGGCGGGCCAGGAATCCGCGTGGTCCGTCGGGACCACGCGGCTTCCGCGGGATCGAATTACATGAACAGCTTTGACGATCTCGCGACACACCGGACCGAATGCTCGTCATTCATCGACACGCGGTCCTACGGTGCGTGACGTGAACACCTCTCAGACGACACGAGCGCAGGGACGTGTTCACCATGCCCCCGGACCCGCCCGAACGGCGTTCCGGAGGCTGATCCGGAGGTGGGCGCGTGGGTAGCGCCGTGCTCTACCTCGCCATCGTCGTCATGTGGCTCAGCGTCCTGCTGCCCATGTGGCTGCGCCGCGACCGGTACAACGACGACGACCTGTTCGAGGACCAGGCGGCGGAGGCGACGACGCTGTCCGAGCGGCCCGCCGCCGGCCCCGAATCCGAACTCGAAGCCGGCCCCGAAGACGACTCCGCTTCGGGCGCCGCGATCGAGGACGGTTCCGCTCCGGGCGCCGAGGAGACCGACGCCGACACGGTCGTCACCCCGCCTGCAAGGGTCACCTCGACCGCCTCGGCATCCGCGGCTCCCGCCGGCTCCGCGGACCAGGCCACCGCGGACCAGGTGGCGGCCGAAAGGCACGCGCGGGCCCGCAGGATGGCCGCTCACCGCCGCGCCCGGATCCTCGCGCGGCGCCGCAGGCGCCTTTTGTGGAGCGTTCTGCTCGTCCTGGCCTCCGTGGTCACCGCAGCCGTCCACGTGATGCCCTGGTGGGCGGTCGCGCCCTCCGGCGTGCTCCTCGTCGGCTACCTCGCCGTGCTGCGCGTGGCCGTCCGCGCGGACCGGGAGCAGCGGGAGAAGGCCGCGCGTGCACGGGCGGCGTACCTGCGTCGGCAGCGGGAGCGCCGCCGCGCCCTGGCCGCCCTGACCCGCGAGGCGGAGATCATCAAATTCGAGGCGCGCAAGCGTTCGCAGGTCTTCGACCAGTACGCCGACGGGCGGCGCGCGGCCGGAGACTGATCCGGTGGCGCGAACACCCCGCGGAGTTTGCTAATCTAGTCGAGGTCGTTGGGGCTATAGCGCAGTCCGGTAGCGCACTTCGTTCGCATCGAAGGGGTCTGGGGTTCAAATCCCCATAGCTCCACCACGACGAGGGCCCGTCAGGTGATCCACCTGGCGGGCCTTTTCGCTGCTCGCAGACGTTTCGCTACGTGCCGGGCCGTTCGCCGTCGAGTCCGGTCGGTGCGGACACCGTGGCGCGCTGGCTAGTCTGCCGTCCATGATCCCCCTCGCGAGGCAGCGCCTGACCCCCGCCGAAACCGGTCCGGCGCTGCGCGCGCTGTGCGAGTGGACGCCGGGCGACGCCCCGGGCGGCGGCCTCCATCCCGGAGACGTGGGGTGGCACCTGCGGTTCGACGACGCGGCCGTTCTTCTCTGGACCGATGATGTGGCGCCGGTTGCCGTCGGCCTCCTCGACGGCCCTGTGCTGCGCGTGACCGCCGCGCCCGGCGCCGATCTCGGGGCGCTCGCGGCCGACGCCGAGGAACTGCTCGAGCCCGGCAACGATCGGTCCGACGGTCTGCCTGTGCCCGGGTGGGAGCTCGACCAGGAGGAGCCCTGGCTCGTCATGTCGTGGCACCCGCGGCCCGTGTCGAGCCGTGCCGAGCCGGTCGGTGCGGCCGGTGCCGCCGACCGGGTGCTGGTGCAGCGGTCCGCCTTCGCGGGGTCCACGTTCACCGTCGAGCGCTGGCGCACGATGAAGCGGTCGTCGGCCGGCGGGCTGGCCGTGGAGGCGCTCGTACGCACGCCCGCGGGGGAGCCCGCAGCCGCCGCGACCGGATGGTTCGCGGGTGCGGGCAGGTGCGGGCTGCTGGAGCCGGTCGGCACCCATCCGGACCATCGAGGGCACGGATACGGGCGCGATGCCGTGCTGGGCGCGTGCGCGGCTCTCGCCCATCGGGGCGCGAGCGCGGTCGCCGTCGCGACGCCGTCCGCGAACGACGCCGCGGTGGCGCTCTACCGATCGGCCGGGTTCACCGTTGTGCGCGAGGATCGCCACTGGGTTCGTCCTCGACGAGCGTGAACAGCGCCGTCACCTCGCCCGCAAGCGCTCCACGCGCCGTAGCGGGTTGAGATCCCCGGCCGGGAGCTTCGTCGATCGATCAGGACGTGATGGTCAGGAGGAGGCGGCTATCAGGCCGACCACGATCAGCACCAGGGACAGGGCGGCGACCGCCGATCCCGCGATCACGGCGGTCCTGCGGCCCCGTCTGATCTTGAAGACGTACAGCAGGACGTAGGGCAGGAAGGCCAGCGCCGCGAGACCGGTGGCGGGAAGCGCCATGGCCCGCAGGACGCCCTTCGTGCCGGACGGCAGCGCCCGGTCACCCTCGGGGGTGAGCTGGGCCCGCGTCACGTCCCCCGCCTCCGAGTCGGGCGAGGCGGCCACCGCGACCGCGTCTCCGCCGCCGTCGGGGACGAACTCGCCCTTGCAGTCGTACCGTCCCTGGCCGAGGGAGACGCAGGAGACGACGGTGAGGGTGCCGGGAGTGCCGATCTTCCCGGTCGCGAGCCGGAAGTCCGGCACCGCGACCACGAACGGCAGCACGCCGAGTGCGAGCCAGCAGATCAGGAGGATGCCCATCCCGATCTTGCCCGGCATGCGGCGCCCCGGGGTCACGGTCGTGGTGAGTCCCTCGAAAGCCTCGGTCAGGTCCATGACGCCAGCATGGCGCCGCGCACTTGGGACTGACCTGGAACAGGCTTGCCAGGCCGAGCCGACCCGGTACGAGCGACGAGCCGAAAAAACAATTGACGGAGTGAGTGCTCACTCCGCACTATTGATCGCATGACAGAGATGACGACACCACGCCGGAGAGCGCCGGCGATGAGCACGGAGCAACGCAGAGAGATGATCGTGGCCGCGGCGCTTCCCCTGGTCGCCGACCACGGCGCCGCGGTCACCACCAGCCAGATCGCCCGCGCGGCCGGCATCGGGGAGGGCACGATCTTCCGGGTCTTCACCGACAAGGACGAGCTCCTCGACGCGTGTCTCGTCGAGGCGATGAACCCCGGCCACGTGCTGCGCGAACTGGCCTCGATCTCCCTCGACGAACCGCTGGCCGATCGGCTGACGCAGGCGGCGGAGGCGCTGCGCGCCCACCTGGGCCGCATGGGAACCGTGATCGGCGCCCTGCACGGCACCACCGGACACCGCCGTGAGCGAGGTTCCGGAGAGCGGCAGGCGCCCGGCGGCAGGGAGGCGTCGATGAAGGCGACCCACGAGGCGATCGTCGAGTTGATCGAGCCCGACCGGGCGGCGCTGCGCCTGGAGCCCGGAAAAGTCGCATCGGTCTTCCTGGGGATGCTCTTCACCCGGCCCCTTCCCGCGTCCGGCGACCTGGGCTCGTCTCCTGGGGAGCTCGTCGACGTCCTGCTGCACGGCATTCTCGGGGCCCCTGGGAGCGGGGCATGACCATCACGTTGAACCACACCATCGTCCCCGCCGCGGACAACCGCGAGGCGGCCCGCTTCTTCGCCTCGATCATGGGTCTGGAGGAGATGCCGCCCGCCGGCTGCGACGGCCACTTCGCGCCCGTACGGGTGAACGACACGCTGACCCTGGACTTCATGACCGTGGACGACCCCGTCGGCGTGCATCTGGCCTTCGACGTGGACCCGGCCACGTTCGACCGGATCCTGGCCCGGCTGCGGGAGGCCCGGGTGCCCTACGGCAGCGATCCGGCCCATCCCGGCAACGGCCGGATCGACCACCCGCTGTGTCCGCGCGGGCTGTTCTTCGTCGATTCGGCGCGCAACCTCTACGAGGTCATGTCCCCCGCCTGACCGCGGCCGGTGATGCGGACGGGGGACTCCGGATGAAAGTTGCAGGGCCGTGCGCCGTTCGTCCCGCGCGTACGGCCCCACGCGCCCGCGTTTCATTGACCACGAGTCCACATTCGCGGACGATCCGGGGCAAGGGGGCCGGCCGACACGAGGAGTGGGGATGACACGGAGCAGAACGGGGACGGGCGCCTGGATCACGGCGGCCCTGCTGGCGGGGGCCGCGATCGTCGCGCCCGCGGCGGCCCGCGCGACCGCCGGGACCACGGTGGCCTACACGACGTTTCCGCCGAGCCCGTCGCCGACGGCGAGTCCCACTGCCTGCCCGGCGATTCAGCCTCCGTCGGAGCAGAACACGCCGCCGACCGCCCCGGGAGCGCCGACGGACGTCCAGGTCTTCATGACGCAGGTCCTCCTGCGCTGGGCGCCCGCCAGCGACGCGGACGGCATCGCCTGCTACCAGGTCCGCGAGGTGTGGAACGGCGCTGAAAGGGTCGTGGGCACCTTCGCGGGCACGGTCACCTCGGGCTCCGTCTACCTGCCGTGGCCGCCCTACGGGGTCCCGTCCCAGGTCCACCAGCTGTACGTCGTGGCGGTGGACACGAAGGGGGCGGTCAGCCCGCCGTCCGGCTCGGTCTCCGTGACGATCTACAACGACATCGTCACCCCGCCCTCGCCCTCGGTCTCACCGGCCGTGGTCACCTGCCGGGTGGCGGTCAGCTCCTCCGACTGGTGGAGCGGGATGAGCACGAGCATCACGATCACCAACGCGACCGAGACGCCCGTGAGCGGATGGCGCCTCAAGTTCGTCTTCCCCGACCCCGGGCAGAAGCTGACCACGGGCTGGTCGGCCACCTGGTCGCAGGCCGGCTCCGAGGTGACGGCGGTGAACCTCGACTGGAACAAGACCATCGCGCCGGGCAAGTCCGTGACCATCGGCTTCCTCGGCAGCCACACCGGCTCGAACCCGTCGCCGACGAGGTACACCCTCAACGGCGCCTCCTGCGCCTCCTGACCGGCTTCGGGTTCCCGCCGTCCCTCGCCCGAAGGGACGGCGGGAACCCGGGCGAGGCTCAGCCGAGGCCGGCGTACTGGCGGGGGCGCAGCGCCTGCGCGCGCAGCGCGGCCAGCGCGGCGCGGCGGCCCGTGCCGGTGAGCCGCCAGACGTACGCGTCCCGGGCGGCCGGCCCTGAGCCGCCCGAAGCGCCGCCCGAGAGGCCGAGGGCGTCGAGACGGTGCCGGAGCCGGGCCAGCGGATGGGAGAGGTCGACGCCGGTGACACGTCCGCCGTCGGCCGAACGCCAGCCCTCGCCGTTGACCACCTCGGCGACCCGCTCGCGCAGGTCGCCGTCCGGTTCGGCGTCGCCGTCCACCAGGATCATCAAAGCGGACTCGCGGATGGAGATCTCGAAGTCGTGTTCGCCGGGGGCGGGGACGAGCAGGGTGGCCGCGGCGGCCTCCCACAGGGCGGCGGGATCGTCCAGGAGGTTCCGGCCGGTGGTCGTGAGCACCAGCCTCCTCCCACTGCGCCGCAGCGCCCCGAGGTCGTGGACGGCGATCCGCCTGAGCTCGGTCATGGCGGGCACGTCGGCCTCGCCGCGCACCGCCCGCGACTCCGCGCCCGGCCTCGTAGGGGCGGCCCAGCCGAAGCGGTCCGCCGCCTCGGCCGCCACGGCCCGCCCGACGTTGAGCCGTTCGGTCAGGCGGACGCCGGTGCGGGCCAGGTCGAGCAGCCAGCGCAGCGGCTCCAGGTGGGGCTCGGCCGGTGCCTCGATGGGCGCGTGCAGCCGTACCTCGAAGGGCTGGGCGAGCTCGCGGCGGGCGGTGCCGCGCCCGAGCACCCAGCGGTTCAGCCGCTCGCCGTGCACCCGGTGCAGCCAGCAGTCGCCGCCCAGCTCGGCCCGGGGGGCGGTGAGCCAGCGGCGGGTCAGCTCCTCGCGGTCCACCGGATCGCCGGCGACGATGGCGAGCTCCAGCGCGGCGGCGCAGGCGACGTGCGCCCCCAGCTCCTCCGGGCCCATGATGGAGCTCCAGGACAGCTCGGGGACGTCCGGGGGCAGCACCCCCGTCGACTCCAGCTCACGGTGGTAGGCCGAGGTGCCGGCCTCCTCGCCCTCCCTGGCGTACGTGAGCAGGATCCGGGCGGTGGCGGGGGAGTCGCACAGGGCGGCGTACCGCTCCATCCCGGCGAGCCGGAGCAGCTTGCCGAGCGCGCGTGCGATGGTCGCCGGGTCGCCCGGGACCTTGATCGGCAACGTGTACCAGAGGAACTCGCACACGTCGAACTGGCTGATCGTCTCCAGCGCCTCGCCGCCGGCGAGCCATTCCACCGCGACACGGGCGGGCTCGGCGATGTCCGGTTCGGAGCGCTCCAGTTGGACCAGGAGCGCGGCGACGTCAGGTGCGGGCATGACCCGCAGTCTGCCGTATCGACCCCATCGTTGACGACGACCCGGTAACACTGACGACCACCCCCTCTGGGCGCAACGGTACGGCCCAACCATACGGGGGTGTCAGATCCAGGAGTCGAACAGCATCCTCGCGTGCCAGGAGTCGTACGGGATGACCTCGGCCGCGATGACCGGATAGAGCCAGCCGAAGTTCACCAACGCGAGGAGGACGAACGCGCCGACGACGGCGGTGCCGACCACGCGGCGGTTCGGCCGGGCCGGGTCGGCTCGCCCCATGATGAGGCCGCAGCCCAGCACGATCGCCAGGATCATGAACGGCACCATCGGCATCGCGTAGAACGCGAACATCGTCCGGTTGTCGGAGATGGAGAAGTAGAACCACGGCAGCCATCCGGCGGCGTAGCCGAGCAGCACCGAGCCCGCGCGCCAGTCCCGGGTCGCGACGTACCAGGCGATCATGCCGATCAGCGCGAGGAGCCCGGCGAACCAGATGATCGGCGTGCCGGTGCCGAGGATCGAGTAGGAGCAGCTGGGCGCGCCGCACGTGGTGGGCGACTCGTAGAAGAACGCCACCGGGCGCAGCAGCATCGGCCACTGCCAGGGCCTCGACTGGTACGGGTGGGTCTGTGCGAGGCCGGTGTGGAAGCTGAGCACCTGGTGCTGGTAGTCGAACCACGACCGGAGCGAGTCGATGACGAAGTAGGCGGGGCCGTTGGCGGTGGCCTGCTCCCAGTTGCGCCCGTAGCCCTTGTCGGTGACGAACCATCCCGTGAACGAGACGAGGTAGGTGAGGGCCGGGACGACGGCCATCCAGGCCGCCGCGAGCGGCAGATCGCGCACGACGACGCCGCGGAAGGGGCGAGGCACCCCGGCGGTCCGCCGCGCGCCCAGGTCCCACAGCAGCACCATGACCGCGAACGCGGCGATGTAGAAGGCCGCGGTCCACTTGGTGGCGAGGGCCGCGCCCAGGCAGAGCCCGGCGCCGAGGAGCCAGGGCCGCAGGCCCGTCCGCGGGCCGTCGTCCGGCGAACCCGCCTCGTGCCAGGAGACCAGCCGGGAGCGGAACCAGTCGCGGTCGGCGACCAGGCAGGCGAACCCGGCGACCACCCAGAACATCAGGAAGATGTCCAGCAGGGCCGTACGGGACAGCACGAAGTGGAGGGCGTCGAGGGAGAGCAGCAGACCGGCCACGCAGCCGAGGAGCGTCGAACGGGTCATCCTGCGGGCCGTGCGGGCGAGGATCAGGATCGACAGCGAGCCGAGCAGCGCGGCGGCGAACCGCCAGCCGTACGGGTTCGGGCCGAAGAAGACCTCGCCGAGGCCGATCATCCACTTGCCGAGGGGCGGATGCACCACGTACGAGGCGCACTCGCCGACGGTCGGGCACTGCTTGAAGATGTGGTCGTTCCCGGCGAGCAGGAGCTTGTCCGCGCCGTCCACGAACTGCCGCTCGGCGCCGTACCTGACCGTCGCCCAGGAGTCCTTGGCGTAGTAGGTCTCGTCGAAGACGACCGCGTGGGGCGTGCCCAGCCGGAAGAAGCGCAGGAACGCGCCGAACAGGGCGATCACGATGGGGCCGACCCAGCCCCACATGACGCTGCCGGGCATGGGCGGCACCAGCCGGTCGCGAAGGGACACCGCGGGAGCTTCGCCCTCAGGTTCCTCTTCCGGCTGCTCGAACGCCTTGTGGGAATAGTCGGTCACGGCCACCCCGACAGATTACTGGTGAGTCCCCGCGGAGGACACGATTCGCGCTGGGATCGGGGCCTGCGAGCCTCTCACCGTGAATGTTTCACACCCTGGGCGGACGAGGGACGTCGCGGGGCCGCCGCGCGCCGGTCATAGGGTGGACGGGTGCTCGTTCTCGCCGCGGCGCCCATCGGCCAGCCCAAAGACGCCTCCCCCCGGCTCCGCGAGGTGCTCGCGACGGCCGACGTGATCGCGGCGGAGGACACCCGCCGGCTGCGGCGGCTCACGGCCGACCTGGAGGTGACCCCGGCGGGCCGGGTGGTGTCCTACTACGACGCGAACGAGAGCGCGCGGGCCGCCGAACTGCTGGAGGCGCTGCGCGAGGGGCGCACCGTCGTCGTGATCACCGACGCGGGCATGCCCGGGGTGTCCGACCCCGGCTACCGGCTGACCCGCCTCGCGGTCGAGGCCGGCCTGCCGGTGACGGCGCTGCCCGGTCCGTCGGCGGTGACGACGGCACTCGCCGTGTCCGGGCTGCCGAGCGACCGGTTCTGCTTCGAGGGCTTCCCGCCGCGCAAGCCGGGGGAGCGGGCCCGGCGGCTCGCCTCGCTGGCCGCCGAAGAGCGCACGATGGTCTTCTTCGAGGCGCCGCACCGCCTGCGGGCGACCCTGGAGGCGATGGCGGAGGCCTTCGGCCCCGGACGGCCCGCCGCCGTCTGCCGCGAGCTGACCAAGACGTACGAGGAGGTGCGGCGCGGCGGCCTGGGCGAGCTGGCCGGATGGGCGGCCGGCGAGGTCAGGGGAGAGATCACGCTCGTCGTGGCCGGACGGACGGCCGAGGAGGCCGCGCCCGGCATCGACGAGCTGGTCGAGGAGGTGGCCCGGCGCGAGACCGCGGGAGTCCCCCGCAAGCAGGCCATCGTCGAGGTGGCCAAGGCCGCGGGCGTCTCCAGGCGCGACCTCTACAACGCCGTCCACACCTCCTCCCCCTGACCGCTCTCCCCCTGGTCGCTCCGCCGCTCCGCCCGCGCTCCGGCCCGGCGCCGTACGAGGTCACGCACGGTTATGGCGGCGGCGAGGCAGGCGAGCGGGACGGCGGGCAGCAGGTAGCGGTAGTCGAACTCGGCGGTCGCCGCCGGCGCCAGGATCAGACCGGCCGACGCCAGCCAGGGCAGCAGCACGGGCCCGCCGAGCTCGCGCCAGCGCCGCACCACGCCGTACAGGCCGAACAGCAGCAGCAGCCCCAGCACGAGGCCCGGCAGCCGGACGACCTTCTGGTAGGCGATCATGAAGTTCGACCAGGGCGAGACGATTCGCGTCGCGGCAGGCCCGTTCTCGTACGCCTCGGCGTCCTTGTCGGTGGTGCTGTGGTAGGAGCTCCACTTGGGCAGCTTGCGCGTGTACTCGTTGGAGAACTCGTACTGCTTGTAGGTCTTGGCATCCGGGAAGCGCGGGCGGCCCCAGTGGAAGGCGCGGAAGAAGTCCTTGGCCACCGCCGCGAGGTAGTCGCCGGGCTGCGACAGGATCGCCTTCTTGGCGAACGCGCTCGCGTTCGCGTTGATCTCCGGGGTGAACTTCATGCCCGAGCCGAACACGTGGAGCTGGTTCTGGTCGTCCCACCACAGGTACGCCTGGGAGTAAGGACCGCGTTTGTCCGGCGGCGTGTTGATGCACAGCAAGGCCAGTTCCAGCTCACGCCGCTCGTCGAGGTCCATCTTGTGGCAGTCGGCGAACAGTGACGTCCGCATGTAGAGGATGACCCCGTCGCTGTTGGTCATCGCGAACTGCCCGTTCACCGCCTTGAACCAGCCCATGTACGCCAGGACGGGCAGCGCGCAGGCGACGACCATGGCGGCGATCGGCCGCCACCCGGCCCGCTTGATCACCAGGTACGCGACGACGAGCGCGAGGATCGGCAGGCCGATGCTCCGGGTCAGCGCGGTCACCGCGAGCAGCAGCCCGACGGCGGTCCCGCCGCGCCAGGTCATCCTCTCCCGCCACAGCACGAGCGTCACCACGCCCACCACGAGCAGGATGAACATGCCGTCCGACATGACCAGCTGTTCGAGCTGGATCTGGTAGGCGTCGAACAGCACCGGGGCCGCCGCGAGCGTGGCGCCCCAGCCCGGCATCCCGAATCTCCTGGTCAGCAGCGCGTAGATCAGGACCGCCGCGGCCAGTCCCATCAGGTGCTGGGTCAGGATGACGAGCGAGAAGCTGTGGAACGGCCTGAGCAGGAGCAGCCAGAAGCTGTATCCGTCCGGGCGGATCGGGTGCGGCCGGGGGCGCAGCGCCACCGACACGTAGTCGTAGGAGTCGTTGAACCACATCGCCGGGCCGAAGCCGAGCATCGTGACGATCCGCAGCACGAAGCCCACACCGAGGGTGACCGCGAAGACCCGGTGCCGGCGCAGCAGGGCGGCCGCGCGGCCCCATCGGCCGAGCGGGACCGCGTCCACCGAGGGAGGATCCGCGATCGCGACCATCAACGTCGCGCGGGGGCGACCGGCTGCCTGAGCAGGCGGGCGGGTCCCCGCTTCCTCCCCTCGGATCTCGTCGGTGATGTCTTCCGATTTCCGGTGCCGGGCCCGTCCTCTGCGTCGCCGTCCGGGCGGTGACGCGGGCCGCCCGCCGCTCCGGCGGTGGGTGGAGTCACGGTTACAGAATGCCAGCCGTTTCGCCGACTTGACTCGGACGCTACCGGGAAGCAGGCATCATTGGTGTCCTGCCGTCATATGCAAGGAGTTGCGACGTGGAACTTACCGTTGTCATGCCATGCCTCAATGAGGCCGAGACCGTTGAGATCTGTGTCCGCAAGGCTCTCACCTGCATGCGGGAGAACGGTGTCGACGGCGAGGTGGTCATCGCCGACAACGGCAGTACGGACGGCTCGCAACAGCTTGCCCGCGACGCGGGCGCCCGGGTGGTCCACGTCGACGCGAAGGGCTACGGCAACGCACTGATCGGCGGCATCCGCGCCGCCCGTGGCAGGTACGTCATCATGGGCGACGCCGACGACTCCTACGACTTCACCAACCTGATGCCCTTCGTGGAGCAGCTCCGGGACGGCGCCGAGCTGGTCATGGGCAACCGGTTCCGCGGCGGCATCGCGCCGGGCGCCATGCCCCCGCTCCACCGCTACCTGGGCAACCCGGTCCTGTCCTTCATCGGCCGGCTGTTCTTCCCCAGCGAGATCGGCGACTTCCACTGCGGCCTGCGGGGCTTCCGCCGCGACTCGATCCTGCGGCTCGGGCTGCAGACCGGCGGCATGGAGTTCGCCTCCGAGATGGTCGTCAAGGCGACCCTGCAGGGGCTCGACGTCCGCGAGGTGCCGACGACCCTGTCGCCCGACGGCCGCTCCCGCCCGCCGCACCTGCGCTCCTGGCGGGACGGCTGGCGCCACCTGCGCTTCCTCATGCTCTACAGCCCGCGCTGGCTGTTCTTCATCCCCGGCCTGGTGCTGATGACCCTCGGCCTCGTGGCCGGCGCCGCGCTCACGTTCGGCCAGGTGCGGATCGGCAAGCTCGCCTTCGACGTCGACACGCTGGTCGGCGCGTCCGCGATGGTGGTGATCGGCTTTCAGGCCGTGCTGTTCGCGCTGTTCACCAAGGTGTACGCGGCCGAGGAGGGCTTCCTCCCCGAGGACCGGCGGGTCAGGAAACTGGTCGACATCGTCACGCTGGAGCGTGGCCTGCTGGCCGGTGGCGCGCTCGCGGTGGCCGGTCTCGCCGGCCTGGTGGCCTCGCTGTCCCACTGGGGCGGCCGCGGCTTCGGCGAGCTGATCCCGGCCGAGTCGCTGCGTCTCGTCGTGCCGTCGGCGACCGCGTTCGTCATGAGCTTCCAGACGATCTTCGCGTCGCTGTTCATCAGCATCCTCGGCATCCGCCGCTCGCGGGAGACCCCGGCCGACATCGCCGCGTCCGCCGCGGAGGAGGCCGCCGAGGCCGTCAACCAGGACGTCAACCGCGAGTCCGTGGCCTGATCCCGGCCTTGGTCCCGGCCTGATCCCAGCCTGATCCGGGGCCTGATCGGGCGCTCGCGCGGACCCGTGTGCCGCCCCTGTTATCCAGGGGAGGCACCGGTCGCGGACCGATAGGATTTGCGCATGGCGGCTACAGGAACGACAGCATCCGGGGAGTCGGCGTACTACGTGACGACGCCGATCTACTACGTCAACGACGCCCCGCACCTGGGCCACGCCTACACGACCGTCGCGGGCGACGTGCTCACCCGCTGGCACCGCCAGCGCGGCGAGAAGGTGTGGTACCTCACCGGCACGGACGAGCACGGTCAGAAGGTCATGCGCACGGCCGAGGCGAACGGCGTCACACCCCAGGAGTGGTGCGACAAGCTCGTCGAGGACGCCTGGAAGCCGCTCTGGGAGCACCTCCAGATCGCCAACGACGACTTCATCCGTACCACCGAGCCGCGCCACACCGACCGCGTGCAGGAGTTCGTGCAGGACCTGTACGAGAAGGGCGAGATCTACAAGGGCGGCTACGAAGGGCCGTACTGCGTCGCGTGCGAGGAGTACAAGTCGCCCGGCGACCTGCTGGAGGGCGACCTGTGCCCGATCCACAAGCGCCCGGTGGAGTGGCTGAAGGAGGAGAACTACTTCTTCCGGCTCTCCGCGTACGGCGAGCGGCTGCTGGAGTTCTACGAGCGCAACCCCGACTTCATCCGGCCCGCCTCGGCGCGCAACGAGGTCGTGTCGTTCGTGAAGCAGGGCCTGCAGGACCTGTCGATCTCGCGGTCCACCTTCGACTGGGGCGTCCCGATCCCCTGGGACACCAAGCACGTCATCTACGTGTGGATCGACGCCCTGCTCAACTACGCCACGGCCGTCGGGTACGGCTCGGACCAGGAGAAGTTCGACGCCACCTGGCCGGCGAACATCCACCTGGTCGGCAAGGACATCCTCCGCTTCCACGCGGTGATCTGGCCCGCCATGCTGATGGCGAACGGCCTGTCGCTGCCGCGCGGGGTCTTCGCCAACGGCTGGCTGATGGTCGGCGGCGAGAAGATGAGCAAGTCCAACCTGACCGGCATCTCGCCGCGTGAGCTGACCGAGCACTTCGGCGTGGACGCCTACCGCTACTACTTCCTGCGGGCGATCCCGTTCGGCCAGGACGGCTCGTTCTCCTGGGAGGACTTCTCCGCCCGCTACACCTCCGAACTCGCCAACGACTTCGGCAACCTGGCGTCCCGGGTGGCCGCGATGGTCGGCAAGTACTTCGAAGGCACGCTTCCCGAGGCGACGGACGCCGGTCCCGCCGAGCAGGCGATCGCGGACGGCCTGGCCGCCGCGGCGGCCCAGGCGGACACCCTGATCGGCGACAACCTGGACTTCTCCGCCGGGATCGGCGCGATCTTCGAGTTCGTGAAGCAGGTCAACGGCTACCTCAGCGACCAGGCGCCCTGGAAGGTCGCCAAGGACGAGTCGCCCGAGGGGCAGGCGCGGCTCGCCACGATCCTCTACACGGCGGCCGAGTCGCTGCGCGCGATCGCGGTGCTGCTGCACCCGGTCATGCCGGGCACGAGCGCCAAACTGTGGGCGTCCCTCGGGGCGGAACCCCACCTCGGCGCGCTCGCGGACCAGCGGATCGCCGACGTCGCCACCTGGGGCGGGCTTCCCGCCGGGGCGCAGGTCGTCAAGGGAGAGATCCTCTTCCCGAGGCTGGAGAACGCCTGACCATGTCGCGAGAGCGTCCGGCGCCGCCCGAGGCGCTGCCCGCAGAGGTGTTCGACAGCCACTGCCACCTCGACATCATGGTCGGCAACCGACAGGCGTCCTCGGGCGACCAGGTCGCGCTGGCGGCGCAGGCGGCCGGGGCGAACGTCGAGTCGATTCTGGCCGAGGCGCGAGCGGTCGGCGTGACCCGCCTGGTGACCGTCGGGTACGACCTGCCGTCCTCCCGCTGGAACGCCGCGGTGGCCGCCGGGCACCGCGACGTGTACGCCGCCGTGGCCATCCACCCCAACGAGGCGCACGCGTCCACGCCCGAGGTCCTCGCGGAGATCGAGGACCTCGCGCGGCGGCCGGACGTGCGGGCGGTGGGGGAGACCGGGCTCGACTACTTCCGCGACTGGGCCTCGAAGGAGGACCAGCACGCGAGCTTCCGCGCGCACATCGAGATCGCCAGGCGGACCGGGAAGGCCCTGGTGATCCACGACCGGGACGCGCACCACGACGTGCTCGCCGTGCTCGCCGACCAGGGCGCCCCGGACGTGGTCGTCTTCCACAGCTTCTCCGGGGACGCCGAGATGGCCAAGCGGTGCGTGGACGCCGGCTACTACATGTCGTTCTCCGGCCCGGTGACGTACAAGAACGCCGGGTATCTCCGCGAGGCGGCGGCGGTGGCCCCGCCCGAGCTCGTGCTGGTCGAGACCGACGCGCCCTACCTGCCGCCGACGCCGCACCGGGGCAAGCCCAACGCGCCCTACCTGATCCCGCTCACGCTCCGCTGCCTCGCCGAGGTCAAGGGCATGGACGTCGCCGATCTCGCGGCCCGGGTCTCCGCGAACGGCGAGGCGGCGTTCGGCGCCTGGTGAAGGCTCCCGGTGACCGGTGCCGGTCGTCGGTGCCGCTGACCGGTTCCGGGTGGCGGCACAGGTCGTCGGCATAAGTGGGAGGCACGGGCCGGCGGCGCCCGCCGGTGGTCCGGGCCGGCGCGGGGATGCCCGACACTGGAGTCATGAGTCTGCTCGGGCCGGTCGAAGTGCGCGTGTTGGCGGAGAAGCTGGACCTCCGCCCGACGAAGAGGCTGGGGCAGAACTTCGTGATCGACGGCGGCACGGTCCGCCGGATCGTCCGGGTCGCCGAGGTCGCCCCGCAGGACGTGGCGATCGAGATCGGCCCCGGGCTCGGCTCGCTCACCCTGGCGCTGCTGCCGGAGGTCGCCCAGGTCGTCGCCGTGGAGATCGACCCGGTGCTGGCCGGGCAGTTGCCGCTGACGGTCGCGCAGCGGGCTCCCGAGGTGGCGGACCGGCTGACCGTGGTGCACGCCGACGCGCTCAAGGTCGGCCCCGCCGACCTCCCGGCCGAGCCGACCGTGCTGGTGGCCAACCTGCCGTACAACGTGTCGGTGCCGGTCGTGCTGCACCTGCTGCGGGTGCTGCCGTCGCTGCGGCGCGGGCTGGTGATGGTGCAGGCGGAGGTCGCCGACCGCCTGGCCGCCGCTCCGGGCTCGCGCGTCTACGGAGTGCCCTCGGTCAAGGCCGCCTGGTACGCCGACGTGCGCCGGGCCGGCCCGGTGGGCCGCAACGTCTTCTGGCCCGCGCCGAACGTCGACTCCGGCCTGGTCTCCCTCGTACGGCGCGAGCCGCCGGCGACGACGGCGACCCGCGAGGAGGTCTTCGCCGCCGTCGACGCGGCCTTCGCCCAGCGCCGCAAGACGCTGCGGGCCGCGCTCGCCTCCTGGGCCGGTACGCCCGCCGCCGCCGAGGAGGCACTCGTCAGGGCCGGAGTCGACCCGTCGGCCCGTGGCGAGCAACTGCGCGTCGAGGACTTCGCCCGCATCGCCGAGCAGCGCGCCGCCAGATCCCCCCGCCCAGCGACCACCCCCTGACCCGCCGGGCGGCCTCTCGGCTCGACGAGGGCCCGCCGCAGTGGGCGTCAGCCCGCGACGGCGGCGCCGAAGTCGAGGGTGTCCGCGCCGTCCGGCCCGGGGAGCACCGTCCGCCCTCCAGACCCGGGAGAGGGTTCGGAGCCGGGTGACGCCCCGGCGCGGGAGACCGTCGTATAGATCACCGCGCCCGTCACGCCGCCGTCCGGAGCCCCGGCCAGCACGCGGCCGTCCGCGGTGCCGCTCACGCTCCACCCCAGATGGTCGTACGGCGCGGGGCTGTCCTCCCGGAGCACGACGCGGCCGGGCGGGCCGGTGAGCCCGATCACGTGGACCGCCCCCGCCTCCGGCACGCCCGGCAGCGCCTGCCCGGGGGCCCCGGCGAGCAGGGACGGCCCGGCCAGCGCCAGGGAGAAGCCGAACCGCCCGCGTTCGCCCGCCTCGGCCTGCGCGCCCAGCAGCCGGACGAATCGCGGCCCGGGACCGGCCGCCTGGAGGAGCAGCACCGCCCCGGCGTCACGGGTGTCGTAGGGATCGGCCCCGGGGGCGCCCACCGCCAGGTACCCCGCGCCGTACGCCAGGGAGTAGCCGAGGCGGTCGCCGGGATGGGACGGCAGGTCGGCGGTGAGGCCCGAGACGCTCCACCCGGCCCCCTGGTAGGCCCACGGCCGGGTCGCCACGTCGTAGATCACCGTGACGGCGCCGGTGTCCGCCTGGCCGTTCTCCTCCTGGTCCTCGAACGGCGCGCCCACGGCGAGGTCGAGCGGCCCGGCGGCCCCGCCGAGCCGCCCGAGGGCGAGCGACCAGCCGAACATGTCGCCCGGCTGGGACCCTCCCGGCACGCCGGGCGAGTCCTGCGTGACGCGCTGGGGCGTGCCGGGGCTGCGGCCGGTGAACCGATAGACGTAGACGGCTCCGGAGTCGACCTCGCCGTCGGCGTCCTCGTGCGGCGCGCCGACCACGACCACCCCCGGCGCGGCCGTCCCGGTGCCGACATCGGTCGTGCCCGTGCCCGTGCCGGTGTTCGCGGGGGCCGGGGCGGTGAGGCCGTCGGAGTGCCCGCTGCCGGGAGACGTGTCGCTCACGGCGAGCGACCAGCCGAAGTGGGCGTCGGTCCTGGCCTCGGGGGCGCGCAGCTCGGTCCGGGGCGCGCCGGGCGTGCCGAAGCCGCGCCCGCCCCAGTAGACGTACGCCACCCCCGCCCCGTGCGCCTGCACCTGCCCCGCGCCCCCGTACGCGTACGGGGTCGAGACCACGAGATCCAGGCACCGGTCGCCGTCGATGTGCGCGGCGCGGGCCGTCCAGCCGGGGGCGGCGGCGTCGAACGCGGTGACCACGGGCGCCGGCTTCGACGGAGGCCCGCCGCGCAGGAGGAACACGCGGCCGGATCCCACCGCCGTGCTGTCCGGGCTCGGGGCCAGCGGGTCGGTGACCACCGCGTCGTCGTAGCCGTCTCCGTCGAAGTCGGCCGCGCCGGCCCGCGCGCAGTCGCCGCCTCCGGCGTCGCCCGGGGGCGTCGCCGTCGTCGCGCCGCTCGCCTCCCGGGCGGCGTCCGGCGTCCCTCCGGGGGCAGGACTTCCGGTAGTAGGACTTCCGGGGGCAGGACTCCCGGCGGTGGGACTCCCGGGGGACGGGCTCGCGGGAGCCGGTTCCGGCGCGGCCCGCCGGGGCGCCTCCCCGGGCACCTTCCCGTACGCGCTCCCGGGCGGGGGAAGACGCACGTGGACGGCTGGCGCGTGGGCCACGAACGAGCCGTCGAGGCGGGCGGCCGTACGGCCGGAAGGCAGGGCGTACTCGGCGCTGAGCGTGACCATCGCCCCCGGCGCGAGCGTGCCGGGCGCGGGATGGGAGGCACGGGGGTGGTGCGGCACGTTCCGGTCGTCGAGAAGGTCGGGCGGGCCGGCCGGTTCGGCGTCCGCGCCGCCCATGTTGAGCATGATCCAGTCGATTCTGCACACCAGGCCGTCCCTGACCACGTCACCGCCGGCCACGCTCGCTCTGACCACGTCGGCTCGCGCCGCGCCACCGTCGACCGCGCCGGAGCCGGTCGAAGCGTGGCAGGCCGGGGGCTCGACGACGACCTGGACGTCCCCGATCTCGATGCGGCGGCCCACGTCGCTCGCCCGGGCGGCGGGCGGAGCGCCGCCGGAGCGGGAGGTGAGCAGCCCCACCGCGAGGCCCGCGACGATGGCGAGAGCCACGGCGGAGGCGACCAGCGCGAGCAGTCTCCCGGTCCGCCGCCGCGGGCGCGGCCCGGACGGATGCGGTGACGGCGCGTCCCACGGGCCCTCGATCACCTGGGTCGTCGGGTCGGGCCGGCTGCCGACGAGGTCCAGCAGCAGTTCCTGCGACGTGGGCCGGTTACGCGGCTCCCGGTCGAGCGCCCGGCGGACCAGGCGGTCCAGCGGCGCGGGCAGCGTACCGAGATCGGGCGCGCTCTCCAGCAGGCGGTGGGCGAGGACCATCGGGTCGCCCTCCCCGAAGGGGTGACGCCCGCCCGCGGCGTACGCCACCAGGCAGCCCCAGGTGAAGACGTCGGCGGCGGGGGTGACCGGGAGGCCCCGGAGCTGCTCGGGCGCCCACCAGCCGGGGGTGCCGACCAGTTCGTCGGTCCCCGTGTGGCCGTGGGTGGCGTCCACGGCCCGCGAGATCCCGAAGTCGATCACACGGGGCCCGGACATCGACAGGATCACGTTCGAGGGCTTGAGGTCCCGGTGGACCAGCCCGGCCGCGTGGATCGCGGTCAGCGCCGCCGCCACGCCGAACGCGACGCCGTGCAGCGTGCCCGGCTCCAGCGGGCCGTCCGTCGCGATGTGCCGGTCGAGCGGCGTGCCGGGAATGTACTCGGTGACCATGTACGGCCGTCCGTCCGGCGTCTCGCCGTGACCGAGCACCTGGGCGGTGCAGAACGACGCGACGGCGCGGGCGTGCTCGACCTCCGAGGCGAACCGCGCCGTGAAGCCGGGGTCGCCCGAGCGGCCGGCCCGGATCACCTTGACCGCGACGTGCCGCCCCTCCGGGGAGACGCCCATGTAAACCGTGCCCATGCCGCCCGAGCCGATCCGGCCCACCAGCCGGTAGTCGCCGATCGCGCTCGGGTCGCTCGGTGAAAGGGGGGTGGCGGCGTCGGAATCGATCAGGGCTCCCAGGGGGCGGTGCCGGGGACGGCATGACGGGAGGGCGTCACGGGAGGCCGGCACGGGGGCGGATCTGAGGTCACCGTACCGGGACGTGTACGGCTTTCGCCCTCGTTTATGAGCTTCTCTTGGCCGGACGGAGAACGGGACCACGTTAGGCTCGGGTCCCATGTCTGGAGCGAACCCGCAGGCCGCCCGCAGGGCCGGCCGCCAGGACGTCCCGCGGGCGGCGGCCCGATGAGCGCGATCACCGTACGCGTGCCCGCGAAGGTCAACCTGCAACTCGCGGTCGGGCCGCTGCGCGAGGACGGTTACCACGACCTCGTGAACGTCTTCCACGCCGTGTCGATCTTCGACGAGGTCACGGCCGCCGAGCCCGGCGACGTGTCGGCGGCCGCGCCGCCGCTGACCGTGCGGATCGAGGGGGAGTCGGCGGGCGAGGTCCCCGCGAACGACGACAACCTGGCCGTACGGGCGGCCCGCGCGCTGGCCGGCCACGCCGGTCGCTCCTACCGGGCCGATCTGCTGATCCGCAAGTCGATCCCGGTCGCCGGCGGCATGGCGGGAGGCAGCGCCGACGCGGCCGCCGCCCTGGTGGCCTGCAACGAGCTGTGGGGCCTCGGCCTGCCGGTGGAGGACCTCATGGAGATCGCCGCCGACATCGGCAGCGACGTGCCGTTCGCCCTGCTCGGCGGCACGGCCGTGGGCACCGGCCGGGGCGAGCGGCTGTCGCGCCTGGAGACGTCGGGCGCCTTCGACTGGGTCTTCGCGCTCGCCGACGGCGGCCTGTCCACTCCCCGGGTGTACGGCGAGTGCGACCGCCTGCGCGAGGAGGCCGGGACGGACCCCGGCCTTCCGGGGGCGAGCGAACCCCTGCTGGCCGCGCTGCGGGAGGGGGACGCCGCGGCCCTCGGCCGGGCGCTGACCAACGACCTGCAGCCCGCGGCGCTGTCCCTGCGGCCGTCGCTCGCGCACACGCTGCACGCCGGCGCCGAGCTGGGCGCCCTGGGCTCGCTCGTCTCGGGATCGGGCCCGACCTGCGCGTTCCTCGCCGCGTCGGAGACGCACGCCGCGGAGATCGCCGCCGGGCTCAAGAACGCCGAGGGCTGCCGGGCCGCCGTCACGGCCACCGGCCCGGTCCCCGGAGCCGTGGTCGTGGGCTGAGGCCCGCGTGCTCGCCGAATAGGTTCGAGGGTCGCGGGGCGGATAGGCTTGTCGGACGATGAACCTGGTCAATTTGGAGTCGGTCTCCCACGCCTTCGGTCTCAAGCCCCTGCTGGCCGATGTCTCCCTCGGCATCGAGCAGGGCGACCGGATCGGCGTCGTGGGCCGCAACGGCGGTGGCAAGACCACGCTCATCTCCATCATCTCCGGCACGCTGCGGCCCGACAGCGGGCGCGTGACGCACACGCGCAACCTGCGGGTGGGCATGCTCTCCCAGCGCGACGAGTTCGACCCGGACATGCCGGTGAAGGACATCGTCCTGGCCGGGCGGGCCGAGCACGAATGGGCCGGCGACGCGGCGATCAGGGAGATCCTCGCCCGGCTGCTCGGTGACGTCGACCTGGCGTCCCCGGCCGGCGCCCTGTCCGGCGGCGAGCGCCGCCGTACCGCACTGGCCAGGCTGCTGATCGGCGAGCACGACCTGATCGTCCTCGACGAGCCGACGAACCACCTGGACATCGAGGCCATCGCCTGGCTGGCCGGGCACCTGTCCCGGCGCAGGTCGGCGTTGCTGGTCGTCACGCACGACCGGTGGTTCCTCGACGCGGTGGCCACCCGGACCTGGGAGGTCGTGGACGGCACGGTCGAGCGGTACGAGGGCGGCTACGCCGCCTACGTCCTCGCCAAGGCCGAGCGCGCCCGGCTCGCCCAGGCGGCCGAGGAGCGCAGGCAGAACCTCATGCGCAAGGAGATCGCCTGGCTGCGGCGCGGCCCGCCGGCGCGCACGTCCAAGCCGAAGTTCCGGATCAACGCCGCCGAGGCGCTGATCGCGAACGAGCCGCCGGCGCGTGAGACGGTCGAGCTGCTCAACTTCGCCTCGGCGCGGCTGGGCAAGACGGTCTTCGACCTGGAGGACGTGACGCTCCACGCCGGCGGCCCCGGCGCCGGGCCGCTCGTGCTCGACCACAGCACTTACCAGTTCGGCCCGGGTGACCGGATCGGGCTGATCGGGGTCAACGGCTCGGGCAAGTCGTCGGTGCTGCGCCTGTTGTCGGGCACGGTCACGGAGGACAGCGGCCGGGTCATGCGGGGCAGGACCGTACGGCTCGCGCACCTGTCGCAGGAGCTGCACGATCTCGATCCGTCGCGGCGGGTGCTGGAGACGGTCGAGGAGGTGCGCAAGTACGTCCAGGTAGGCAAGAAGGAATGGTCGGCCTCCCAGCTGCTCGAACGCCTCGGCTTCCGGGGCGAGGCGCAGTGGAAGGTCGTCGGCGACCTGTCCGGCGGTGAGCGGCGGCGGCTCCAATTGCTTCGGCTGATCATGGACGAGCCGAACGTGCTCCTGCTCGACGAGCCGACCAACGACCTCGACATCGAGACCCTCACCGAGCTGGAGGACCTGCTCGACGGCTGGGCCGGCACGCTGGTCGTGGTGAGCCACGACCGCTACTTCCTGGAGCGGGTGGCCGACCGCTGTGTGGCCCTGCTCGGGGACGGCAGGCTCTCCATGCTCCCCGGTGGCGTGGACGAATACCTGGAGCGCCGGGCCTCGGGGACCGCGCTGTCCGCCCGCGCCGCGGCGTCTTCGGCCGCTCCGGCCGCCGTACCGGCGGAGCAGAGGCAGGGCGGGGACGGGCAGGGTGCGGACCAGGCGGCCACGGGCGGGCTGTCGGCCAAGGAACTGCGGGAGCTGCGCAAGGAGCTCAACCGGCTGGAGCGGCAGCTCGACAAGCTCGGCGAGCGGGAGGCGGCGCTGCACGCCGACATGGCCGGGGCTGCCGGCGACTTCACCCGCCTGGCCGCTCTCGACGCGGACCTTCGCGAGGTCGGCGCGCAGAAGGAGACGGTCGAGCTCGAATGGATGGAGCTCGCCGAACGCCTCGAAGGCCAGTGACCCCGGTCTCTGTGGCTCGCGCCCAGGACACGGAGACCGGCCACAGGGCTCACATCTCCACCAGGACGCGGGACAAGGCGGCGCGTGGCCCGGGAGGGCCGCGCGCCGCTGCCTTGTGACGGTCCTTGTGACGGTCACCGCCGCGCCGTGTACGGTCCGCGGGGCCACTCGGACGTATTCACGACGGGTATGGGTTCCACCTCTGGGATGTGACCTTCGTCACAGCGCCTCCTGACCCGCTGGCTGACAACCATCCCGTCAGGTCCCGCATGATCAGCGCAAACACGGCTGACATTCAGGAACTGCGCTGACATGGCGCCACGTATGTCGCGCTTGCCGGCTAATGGCGCCGCAGGATTACCACTTTTCCCCTCCTTTCTTCGTATAACTTTCTCCTCGTTCCTTCACTGACGCATGGGGCGCAAGTGACGCCTCACGACAGACCAGGGAGAATTTCCATGAAGCGCACGCTTGCTCTGGGTGGCATGGCGGCCGGTCTGCTGGCCACCGCCGTTGTCGCCTCCCCGGCCGCTCACGCCGGGAACGATGTCGCCGCCGACTCGCTGGCCAAGACCAACCTTGCCGCCCAGCAGGTCGCGGCGTTCTGGTACGGCGAGAACGCGGCCAACCTGATCAACGCCACGCCGTACGGCGTGGAGACCAAGGTCGTCGCCAAGCACGTCTCCAAGGGCGGGCCGGCGGCCGACAGCAAGCCCGGTGTGGTTCCGGCGATCGGCGACGAGAAGAAGTCGGCCGCGAAGTCGAAGAACGTGAACCTGCCCAAGACCACGGGCAAGGTGTTCTTCATCGGCGGCGACGGCAAGCCGCACTGGTGCACCGCGACCTCGGTGCAGTCGGCGTACCACAACCTGGTCGGCACGGCCGGTCACTGCGTGTACGACACCGAGTCGAACAAGGCCACCCTCGACAAGTGGGTGTTCGTCCCGGGTTACTACCAGGGCAAGACCCCGTGGGGCATCTACGTCGGTAAGACCGCCTACACGCACTACGACTACGACGTGTACGAGGACGGCGACCGCGACTACGCGTTCGTCACCGTGTACAACGGCGTCAAGGTCGACCGTGCTCACCTGTCCGGCGCGCACAGCGACGCGGGCAAGGACTGGGGCACCTTCGAGACCATCTGGGACGCGCAGAAGAAGGTCAAGCAGCTCCAGGACGCCAAGGCGTCCGGCGCGTCCGACCTGAAGATCACCCCGGTCGTGGACTGGGCCCACAAGGTGGTCCTGGGCACCCCGGGTTCGCAGAAGGTCGCGGCCAGCGTCGCCCAGCTCGCGGTCATCCCGTCCACGATCCCCACGGCTCGGACCACCCTGGAGAACTGGGCCAAGGGTCACCTCGGTGCGTCCACGTTCACCGACAACACGTGGGGCTCCGTGGTCACCGAGACCGTCGGGTGGGCCAACACCGGCTGGAACTCGAACGACGCCACGAAGCAGACGACCTACGTCTTCTCCCAGAACAACAAGAAGTACAAGGCCACCTTCTGGGGTAACTTCGACACCGACTACCAGGTCACCGGCAAGGTGCTCTGGATCGGCCTGTCGGACGTCGGCCGCCTGGGTGACAACGTCGGTGGTCAGGGTCTGGCCTACAACCAGAAGATCGGCCAGCCGGTCTTCGTGTTCGGCTACCCGAGCGGGTCGCACCCGGACGGCAACTACGCCTTCTCCGGCCACACGCTCAAGTGGACGTACGGCAAGACCTTCGCCGCGACCGCTTCGGCGATCAAGGCTGAGGAGCTGCAGGGCGTCAGGTCCTCCTTCACCGGTGAGGGCTCGCTCGGTTCGGCGTGGCTGCTCAAGTACAACAACAGCCGCCGTCTCGGCTACCTGAACGGCGTGACCATCGGTGTCTCCGACACCGACGGCAACGACCGCTACGACACCTCCGTCTCCCCGTACTTCGACGGCGAGACCTACGGCGTCTACAAGGCCGCTGCCAGCAAGTGGTCCGGCAAGATCGTCTGATCTGCCCAAGACTGATCGAGAAGGGGCCCGGCATCCAGCCGGGCCCTTTTTCCGTTCCCACAGCGCCCCTGCTCACAGGTCCCCACGGTCATGGGGGCTGTGTTCACAGCGACGGTGGTCACGGGAAGCGGCGGCGACGGCTGTGGCGGTCACGTGGCCGTGGTCGTCAGAGGACCGTGAGGTCGGATGGCTGTGTTCGGGGGGCGGCGGTCCGGGGGCGGTGGTCTGGGGGCGGCGGTCTGTGGGGCTGTGGGTCGGCCCGGCCTACGGACCTGCAGGGCTCCCGCCACGCTCGGGGCGTCCTGCTTCAGGTTCATCGTCGGTCATCGTCGCCGACGGGTGCTTGCTCGCCGGCCCGCCGCGCCGCCCGCTGTCGGCCCGGCAGGACACGCGGCGCATCGGCCGCGCATCGGCCGCGCATCGACAGGGCAGGGGCCGGTGCGGCCTCCGCGCCTCTTCAGCCGTCCGGCGGAGAGACTCACGGAGTGGCCGGTAGCGGCGGAGGGGCTGTCCGGGTGACCGGGACGACGGAAAAGGGCCCGGCATGAAGCCGGGCCCTTCTCGTCAGGCGTACGGAGATCAGGCGATCTTGCCGGACCATACGTTGGCGGCCGCCTTGTAGACGCCGTAGGTCTCGCCGTCGAAGTACGGGGAGACGGAGGTGTCGTAGCGGTCGTTGCCGTCGGTGTCGGAGACGCCGATGGTCACGCCGTTCAGGTAGCCGAGACGGCGGCTGTTGTTGTACTTGAGCAGCCACGCCGAGCCGAGCGAGCCCTCACCGGTGAAGGAGGACTTGACGCCCTGCAGCTCCTCAGCCTTGATGGCCGGGGCCTTGGCGGCGAAGGTCTTGCCGTAGCTCCACTTGAGGGTCTTGCCGGAGAAGGCGTTGTTGCCGTCCGGGTGCGAGCCGCTCGGGTAGCCGAACACGAAGACCGGCTGGCCGATCTTCTGGTTGTAGGCCAGACCCTGACCACCGACGTTGTCACCCAGGCGGCCGACGTCCTTCAGGCCGATCGACAGCACCTTGCCGGTGACCTTGTAGTCGGTGTCGAAGTTGCCCCAGAAGGTGGCCTCGTACTTCTTGCCGTCCTTCTCGAAGGTGTAGACCGTCTGACGCCTGGCGTCGTTGGAGTTCCAGCCGAGGTGGGAGGAGTGGTGCCTCCGGCTCGGGCGGGCCTCCTTGACCACGGCGCCCCACGTCTTGTCGTCGTAGGTGGACTCGCCGAGGTGACCCTTGGCCCAGTTCTCCAGGGTCGTCCGGGCGGTGTCGACGGTCTTCGGGTCGACCGCGATCTGGGCGACGCTGGCGGCGACCTTCTTCGAGCCGGGGGTGCCGAGGGCCACCTTGTGGGCCCAGTCCACGACGGACTCGACCCGCAGGCTGGAGTAGCCCGTGTCCTTCTGCCCCTGCAGCTTCTTCAGGGCGTAGAGGGCCTGGCCGTAGCTCTCGTACGCGGCCGACTCGTACTTCTTGCCGCCGGAGACGGACGTCGGCAGCACGCCGTTGTACACGGTGACGAACGCGTAGTCGCGGTCGCCGTCCTCGTACACGTCGTAGTCGTAGTGCGTGTAGGCGGTCTTACCGACGTAGATGCCCCACGGGGTCTTGCCCTGGTAGTAACCCGGGACGAACACCCACTTGTCGAGGGTGGCCTTGTTCGACTGGGTGTCGTACACGCAGTGACCCGCGGTTCCGACCAGGTTGTGGTACTTCGACTGCACCGAGGTGGCCGAGCACCAGTGCGGCTTGTGGTCGGCGCCGATGAAGAACACCTTGCCCGTGGTCTTGGGCAGGTTCACGTTCTTCGACTTGGACGTCGACTTCTTCTCGTCGCCGATCGCCGGCACCACGCCGGGCTTGCTGTCCGCGGACGGCCCGCCCTTGGACACGTGCTTCGCGGAGACCTTGGTCTCCACGCCGTACGGCTTGGCGTTGACGAGGTTGGCCTTGTTCTCGCCGTACCAGAACGCCGCGACCTGCTGGGCGGCCATGTTGCTGCTGGCCAGCGTGTCGTGGGAGACGTCGTTCCCGGCGTGGGCGGCCGGGGAGGCGACAACGGCGGAGGCCAGCAGACCGGCCGCCATGCCACCGAGGGTGAGGGTGCGCTTCAAGAGGGTTCTCCCTTGGTCTGTCGTGGGGCGCCACCTGCGCCCCATGCGTCAGTAAAGGACTGATAAGCAAAGTTATAAGAGAAATGAGGAGGATCAACGGCCTTTGGGTGAGCGCACCGTCGCACTCCGTGAAGTTGAGCCTCGGAGTGCCCTCGGACCGTTTCTGAGAATTTGCTGTGTTTCACCTGTTGGGGGCGTGAATCTTCGGCCGCGCCCGGCGTTGCTCGCAAGATCCATTAGGCTCTCTCAATGTGACCTAAATCACACCAAAGAGACGAAACCAGAAAGCATGGTGATCACGTCTGAGTTGCCCGTCGCGGTGATGCCGGGGTCCGGACGAGGCTCGGACCGTCCCGGAGGGAATGGGCGGCGCCGCTGAGTCGCGACGAGCCCCGAGGGGGTGTCCGCACGGGGGGAAGGGCGCGTACGGCCGCCAGGGGCGAGCACAGAGCGGCGAGAGCAGCCGGAAACACGAAAAGGGCCCGGCTGGATGCCGGGCCCTTTCGGGATCAGTCTGGGACAGATCAGACGATCTTGCCGGACCAGTTGCCGGCCGCGGCCTTGTAGACGCCGTAGGTCTCACCGTCGAAGTACGGGGAGACGCTGGTGTCGATCCGGTCGTTCTTGTCGGTGTCGGCGAGGCCGATGGTCACACCGTTCAGGTAACCGAGGCGACGGGCGCTCTTGTACTGCAGCAGCCAGGACGAACCGATGGCGCCCTCACCCGTGAAGGAGGACTTGACGCCGACCAGCTCCTCGCCCTTGACCGCGGCGGCCGAGGCGGCGAAGGTCTTGCCGTAGCTCCACTTGAGGGTCGCACCCGAGAAGGCGTTGTTGCCGTCGGGGTGGTATCCGCTCGGGTAGCCGAAGACGAAGACCGAGCTGCCGATCTTCTGGTTGTAGGCCAGGCCCTGACCACCGACGTTGTCGCCGAGGCGGCCGACGTCCTTCAGAACGATCAGCGGGCCGTGACCGCCGCCCCGCAGGCTCTTCACGTAGAAGGTCCGCTTGAAGTAGCGGTACTCCCGGCGCCCGGGCCAGCTGGGGGTGGGCGTCGCGGACGGGGAGGCCGAAGGCGTCGCGCTGGGCGAGGTGCTCGGCGAGGCGCTCGGCGACGGGCTCGGCGAGGGGGACTGGTGGTGGCCCTGGCCGAAGCCGGCCATGTCACGGTCGCCGTACTGGCCGTGCCCGTGGTGGTCGTCACCGTGGTGGTCGTCACGACCGCGCACTTCCTTGCGGAAGTACAGGGTCTTGCCGTCCTCGCTGATGTACCAGTCGCGCCGGCTGTCGTACTCGCGGCCGCTGATGTCCTTGGTCACGACACTCGTGCCCTGGGCCCAGGGGCCGTTGCCCGTGAGGTCCTTGCCCCTGTTCTTGGCCTGGAACTCGCGGACGCTGATCTGGCGGACCAGGGTGCGGTCGTCGTGCCCGCGCCCGCGGTGGTCGTCGCGTCCGTAGCGGTCGTCGCGCCCATGGTGGTCGTCACGGCCGTGGTGGTCGTCGCGCCCGTGGTGGTCGTCACGGCCGTGGTGGTCGTCACGCCCGTAGCTGTCCGTGACCACGGTGGGCAGCACGCCGTTGTACACGGTGACGAACGCGTAGTCGCGGTCGCCGTCCTCGTACACGTCGTAGTCGTAGTGGGTGTAGGCCGTCTTGCCGACGTAGATGCCCCACGGGGTCTTGCCCTGGTAGTAACCCGGGACGAACACCCAGCGGTCCAGCGTGGCCCGGTTCGACTCGGTGTCGTACACGCAGTGCCCGGCCGTGGCGACCAGGTTGTGGTACGACGACTGCACCGAGGTCGCGGTGCACCAGTGCGGCCTGTGGTCGGCGCCGATGAAGAACACCTTGCCCGTGGTCTTGGGCAGGTTCACGTTCTTCGACTTCGACGTCGACTTCTTCTCGTCGCCGATCGCCGGCACGACGCCGGGCTTGCTGTCCGCGGACGGCCCGCCCTTGGACACGTGCTTGGCGACGACCTTGGTCTCCACGCCGTACGGCGTGGCGTTGATCAGGTTCGCCTTGTTCTCGCCGTACCAGAACGCCGCGACTTCCTTGGCGGCAAGGTTGGTCCCGGCGAGGGTGGCGGAGCGATGGTCGGAGCCGGCATGAGCGGCGGGGGCGGCGATAGCGGCGGAGGCCAGCAGGCCGGCCGCGACGCCACCGAGAGCGAGCGTGCGCTTCAAGAGAAACTCCCTGGTCTGTCGTGAGGCGTCACCTGCGCCCCAAGCGTCAGTAAAGGAACGAAATGGAAAGGTATCTGAGAGAATGCTGGGAAAGGGGGTATTTCAGGTGACCAGATCGCGGGCGCCCCGGCGTCGCGCCGGTGTCCGAAGGGCTCTGGCGTGGTCGTTTCCGCTGATCATGACGGGTGGACCCGCCTTCTGATCACGCTCGGTGATGGACCGGTCCAGTAATTGATGTGACGAACATCACACTCGGTGATGAAACCGGTGATCGCCGAAGACCCGTCCGAGATTGCCGCGTCGGCGCCCAGAGGAGTGGTGCCGCCTACCGGAGCCCGTTGTCGAGCGCGTCGGAGGGGGCGTCGAAGGGCACGAGGAGCGTGCGCAGCAGCCGGGCGAGAGCCTGCTGCTCGTGCTGGTCGAGGCCGGCCAGTAGTTCGCGTTCCCGCCGTAGCAGGTCGGCGAAGGCGGCGTCCACCCGGTCCATGCCGGCGTGGGTGAGCCGCACCAGCACGCCGCGCCGGTCCTCGGGATCGGGGCGCCGGGTGACCAGCCCGGCGGCGGCGAGCCGGTCGATGCGGTTCGTCATGGTGCCCGACGTCACCAGGGTGGCGCGCAGCAGTGCGCCCGGGCTCAGCTCGTACGGCTCGCCGGAGCGGCGCAGCGCCGTCAGCACGTCGAACTCCCACGACTCGATGTCGTGGGAGGCGAAGGCGGCCCGGCGCTCACGCTCAAGATGCCGGCTCAGGCGGGAGACCCGGCTGAGCACCTCAAGCGGTGTCACGTCCAGGTCCGGGCGCTCCTGCTTCCAGGCCGCGACCAGCCGGTCCACCTCGTCCTCGGCGGGCCTCGAGAAGGTCATGGGCCGAGTCTAGCTTTTCTTGACATCGAGATATCTCACGCGATATCGAGTTATCTTGACATCAAGATAATCAGGAGGTGGGCATGCCTGCGGACATCTGGGACCCGGAGGTCTACGAGCGTTACGCGGCCGAACGCGGAAGGCCCTTTCACGAGCTTGTCAGCCGGGTGGGTGCCCGGTCGCCCGAGTACGTCGTCGACCTCGGCTGCGGCACTGGGGAGCTCACCGCGACGCTCCTCGCCCGCTGGCCCGGTGCCCGGGTCCACGGCGTGGACGCCTCACCCGCCATGATCGCCAAAGCGCCGCCGGGCCCCGACTTCGAGGTGGCCGACGTACGCGACTGGCGTCCGTCGCGGCCGGTCGACGTGATCGTCTCGAACGCGCTCCTGCAGTGGCTCCCCGAGCGCCGCGACCTGCTGGCCCGGTGGAGGGGCTGGCTCGCCGAGGACGGGTGGCTCGCCTTCCAGATGCCCGGCAACTTCGACGCGCCGAGCCACGCCGTCGTGCGCGAGCTGTGCCGTACGACCTGGCGGGCGGAGCTGGGCGACGTGCCGCGCGGCGCGACGGTGGGGGATCCCGAGGAGTACGTGGACCTGCTCGCCGGTCTCGGTCTCACGGTGGACGCCTGGGAGACCACCTATGTCCACGTCCTGCCGGGGGAGGACCCGGTGCTGAACTGGATCAAGGGCACGGCGCTGCGGCCGATGCTCGACCGGCTGCCGCCCGAGCGGCACGCCGCCTTCCTCGCCGACTGCGCGCGCGCCCTGCGGGAGGCCTACCCTCCCCGCCCGTACGGCACCCCTTTCCCCTTCCGCCGCATCTTCGCCGTCGCCCACTCATGAGGCCACACCCGAGCGATCCGGAGGGGCGCGCCGCCGGTCTGGACTGAGGAGCGAGGAACGAGCGACGAGGGAAGACGGCGGGAGTGAGCGCCCCGATGGTGAGCGGGAAACACTGTTCATTTTGGCGTGGCACTATGACGGCCCGACCGGGAGGAACTTGGGGGAACGGTGGCGCTTGAGATCGAGGACAAGTTCGACGTCCAGGACGACTTCACCCTGCCCGACCTGGGCGGAGTGCCGGGGTGCGCGCGGGTGGCGGAACCGCTGTCACACCGCCTGACCGCGGTCTACTTCGACACCGCCGACCTGCGCCTGGCCGCCCGGGGCGTCACGCTGCGGCGCCGGCGCGGCGGGGACGACGAGGGCTGGCACCTCAAGCTGCCCAAGGCCGCGGGCGCCCGCGAGGAGATCACCCGGCCGCTCACGCGCAGCGCGAAGACCGTCCCCGCCGAGCTGGCGAGCCTCGTCCTCGCGTACACGCGGGGCGCGCCGCTGGCGCCGGTGGCCCAGCTGGAGACCCGCCGTTCCATCGCGCTGCTGCTCGGTCCCGGGGACGCGCCACTGGTGGAGGTCGCCGACGACCGGGTCAAGGGCACCGTCCTCGGCGACGAGCCGGTGGTGCGGCGCTGGCGGGAGGTCGAGGCCGAGATCAAGGAGGGCGACCGCGAGATCCTCAAGAAGGTGGGCAAGCGGCTGCGCGGGGCGGGCGCCGTCCCCGCCACCAGCGGGAGCAAGCTCGCCCGGGTCCTCGGCGACCGCCTGCCCGCGCCGCGCCCGGCCACCCGGCCCGAGCCGGGCTCCGTCGGCGAGGTCGTCATCGGCTACCTCCGCGCCCAGGTCGCCGCGCTCGCCGCCCAGGACCCGCGCGTACGGCTCGCCGGGGAGGACGCCGTGCACCAGGCCCGGGTGGCCTGCCGCCGGCTGCGCAGCGCGCTCAAGGCGTTCAAGCGGATCGTCGTGGAGACCGAATCCGTGCAGGAGGAGCTGAAGTGGCTCGGCGAGGTGCTGGGCGAGGCCCGTGACCTGGAGGTCATCCGGGCGCGCTTCGCCGCCCGCCTCGACGCGCTCGACCCCCGGCTCGTCAGCGGTGACGCGCGCCGCAGGCTGGGCGACGACCTGCTCGCCAGGGAACACGAGGCGTACGACCGCATCCGGGCCGCGCTGGGCGGCGAGCGTTACTTCGCGCTGCTCGACGCCCTCGACGCGTTGGCGGCCGACCCGCCGCTGACGGCGGCGGCGGGCAAGGACGCGGGCAGGGCGCTGCCGAAGGTCGTGGACAGGAACTGGCGGCGGGTGGCCGACGCCTACGACGCGGCCCTCCGGGCGGAGGAGGGCGAGGAGCGCGAGACGGCCATGCACGAGGTGCGCAAGGCCGCCAAGCGCGCCCGCTACACCGCGGAGGCGGCCGGCCTGTCCGGGCCGGCCAAACGGGCCAAGGAGGTGCAGAAGGTGCTCGGCCGCCACCAGGACGGCGTGGTCGCCCAGGACACGCTCCTGGAGGAGGCGGGCCGGGCGAGGGAGGCCGGGGAGGACACCTTCACCTATGGCGTGCTCGCGGGCGTCGAGAGCGCCGAGGCGGCCCGCGCCCACGAGGAGTTCCCCGCCGTCTGGGCCTCCGTCACCGGATGATCCACCGGCCGGTCAGGTGACGTAGCGCTCCAGCGTGACCGCCCGGCCGGCCGCGTGGTGGAGGACGGCGAAGCCGCCCTTGGCGAGGGCGAGGTCGGCGGACCGCGTGCGGTGCAGCGCCTCGCCCGCCATGCCCAGCAGTGCGGGCAGCACCTTGCCGTGGCTGCACAGCACCGCCGCCTCCGCCGCGGCGAGCGAACCGCGCACCAGCCGTTCCGCCTCCCGGGGGTCGTAGCCGCTCTCCGACAGCGCCTTCTCCCCGCGCACCTCCAGGCCGTGCCGTTCCGCGTACGGCCCGATCGTCTGCGTGCAGCGCCTGCTGTGCGAGCTCACGAGCCGCTCCGGCCGGTACGCCCCGAGCACCGTGGCCAGGATCTCGGCCTGGGCGAGACCGCGCTCGTCCAGCGGGCGGTGGTCGTCGTCGCCCTGCCACTCCTGCCGCGAGCCCGCCAGGGCGTGCCGCAGGAAGACCAACGGGGTGGTCGCGAGGGGCGCGGCGCCGACGGCCCGCAGCAGGCGCCTGTCCCAGCCGTAGGTGAGGCGCCGCGCCGCCTCCTCGATCGGCAGCCAGACGACCTCGTCGACCTCCTCGCCGTCGCCGCCCGCAGCCCGCCCGTCGCCGGGATCGCGGGCGAGCCAGTAGTCCACCCGCTTGAGCCGGCCGTCCTTCAGGTAGTGCACGGGCGGGAGCGCGCGGCCGAGCACGACCCGGAGGCCGGTCTCCTCCCGCACCTCGCGCAGCGCCGCGGCGATCACGTGCTCGCCGTGCCTGAGCTTGCCCTTGGGCAGGCTCCAGTCGTCGTACGCCGGCCGGTGGACGAGCGCGATCTCCGGATCGGCCTCCTCGCCCCGCCACACGACCGCGCCGGCCGCTCTGATCACGCGGGCCTCCCTGAGCACACCGGTCGTCGTCACTCGGCACCGTCGTCCACGGTCCGCCAGCGGCGGCTCGCGATCAGGTGGTGCTGGAGGTCGGTCTCGCCCCGGTGGCGCAGCCACTTGCCGTCGGAGTGCAGCGTCCAGGCGGTGGCGTTGTCCTCGAACGCCAGGTCGAGCAGGTGGGCGAGGTACCTCCGGTGCTCCGGGCTGCTGACCTTGACCAGCGCCTCGACCCGCCGGTCCAGGTTGCGGCGCATCAGGTCGGCGCTGCCGATCCAGATCTCCGGCCGCCGTCCTCCGCCGAACTCGAACACGCGGGAGTGTTCGAGGAACCGGCCGAGCACGCTGCGTACGCGGATGGTCTCCGACAATCCCGGCACACCCGGCCGGAGCGTGCAGATGCCGCGGACCCACAGGTCCACCGGCACGCCCGCCTGCGAGGCGCGGTACAACGCGTCGATGACCGGCTCGTCCACCATCGAGTTCGTCTTGATCCGGATGCGGGCCGTGCGGCCGGCCGCGCGATGGGCGATCTCCTGCTCGATCCGGTCGAGCAGGCCCTGGCGCAGCGAGTCCGGCGCGACCAGCAGCCTGCGGTAGTCGGACTGGTGGGAGTAGCCGGTCAGGTGGATGAACAGGTCGGTCACGTCCTCGCCGACCTGCGGGTCGGCGGTGAGCAGGCCGAAGTCCTCGTACTGCCGGGCCGTCTTCGGGTTGTAGTTCCCGGTGCCGATGTGGCAGTAGCGCCGCAGTTCGCCGCCCGCCTCCTGGCGGACCACCATGGCGAGCTTGCAGTGCGTCTTGAGGCCGAGCACGCCGTAGACCACGTGGCACCCGGCCGTCTCCAGCTTGCGGGCCCAGGAGATGTTCGCGTGCTCGTCGAACCGCGCCTTGATCTCCACCACGACCACGACCTGCTTGCCCGCCTCGGCCGCGTCGATCAGGGCGTCCACGATGGGCGAGTCGCCGCTGGTGCGGTAGAGCGTCTGCTTGATGGCCAGCACGTCCGGGTCGGCCGCCGCGTCCTCCACGAACCGCTGCACGCTCGTCGCGAACGAGTCGTACGGGTGGTGCACCAGGATGTCGTGCTCGCGCAGGGTGGCGAAGAGGTCGTCCGCGATGCTCACCGCCTCCGCCGGCACGAACGGCCGGTAGCTGAGCTCGGGGCGGTCGAGATCGGCGATGGCGTGCAGCCCGGTGAGGTCCAGCGGGCCGGGCAGGCGGTAGATCTCGTGGTCGCCCACCCCCAGCTCGTCGACCAGCAGGTCGAGCACCTCGGGGGTGATGGTGTCCTCGACCTCCAGCCGCACCGGCGGCCCGAACCTGCGCCGCAGGAGCTCGCGCTCCAGCGCCTTCATCAGGTTCTCCGTGACGTCCTCGTCGATCTCCAGGTCCTCGTTCCTGGTGACCCGGAAGACGTGGTGCTGCACCACCTGCATGCCCTTGAACAGCTCGCCCAGGTGCGCCGCGATCACGTCCTCCAGAGGGACGAACCGGTCCTTCGACGCGTTCACGAAGCGGGGAAGCTGCGAGGGCACCTTCACCCGCGCGAACACCGTGTGGCCCGTCACCGGGTTGCGCACGGTGACCGCCAGGTTCAGCGAGAGCCCCGAGATGTACGGGAACGGGTGGGCGGGGTCGACGGCCAGCGGCGTCAGGACCGGCCGGATCCGCTCGCGGAAGAGCTTGCGCAGCGCCGTCCGCTCCTCCCTCGCGAGGTCGTCCCAGCGGACGATCGCGATGCCCTGCTCGGCCAGCTCCGGGCAGATCCGGTCGTGGAAGACCGCCGCGTGCCTGCGGGCGAGGTCGTCGGCGACCGACGCGATCCGGGTCAGCGCCTCGCTCGGCTTGAGCCCGCCCGGAGCCCGCAGCAGCAGCCCGGTCGCCATCCGCCGTTTCAGCCCGGCCACCCGTACGCGGAAGAACTCGTCCAGGTTGCTCGCGAAGATGGCGAGGAACCGCACCCGTTCGAGCAGCGGCACCGAGGGGTCCTCCGCGAGCTCCAGGACCCGTTCGTTGAACTGGAGCCAGCTCTCCTCACGATTGAGGAACCGGTCGTTCGGCAGCGGGGCGGGCACGGGGAGGTCGGCCTCCTCCGGCTCAGGCGAGGGGGAGCTTTGGGCGGACATATAACGAAATATGCCCCACTACGTTGAACAGAACGTTAACTTCGCAGCAACGAAACCGTCAGGCCGGTTCACCCCCGCCGGCCATGTCACCGGCCGTCCCGCCGGTCGTCTCGCGGGGGCGCCCCTCAGATCTCCCCGGGCTGCTGCCGTTCGAGGCTCCGGCCCCGCTCGCGCTGCTCGCGTTCCTTGGCCTTCTCCAGCTCGCGCTGGCGGCGTTCGAGCTCCTTGGCGCGTTCGCGCTGCTCGCGTTCGCGGGCCTTCTCCTGTTCGCGGCGGAGCTTCTCCTGCTCCTTGAGCTGCCGTTCGAGCTCCCTGGACCGCTCGCGCTGCTCGCGTTCCTTGGCCTTCTCCAGCTCGCGCTGGCGGCGTTCGAGCTGCCTGGCGCGTTCGCGCTGCTCGCGTTCGCGGGCCTTCTCCTGTTCGCGGCGGAGCTTCTCCTGCTCCTTCGCCTCGCGCTCGGTGGGCCGTGGCGTACGGGTCTCGGCGGCGGGGGTCAGGATCATCCCGCGGGTCGCGCCGGTGAGCCCGGGGTTGGCGTCGAGGCCCTTCAGGCCGTTCCAGGACAGGTTCACCAGGTGGGCGGCGACCTCCTCGCGGGCGGGCCTGCGCACGTCGAGCCACCACTGGCCGGTGAGGGCGGTCATCCCCACGAGCATCTGCGCGTACATCGGCGCGAGCTTGGGGTCGTAGCCGCGTTCCCTGAACTCGTCCGCGAGCACGTCCTCGACCTGGCTCGCGATGTCGCTGATCAGGCTGGCGAAGGTGCCCGTCCCCGACGCGGCGTGGGAGTCGCGGACCAGGATGCGGAAGCCCTCGCTGCTCTCCTCGATGTACTGCAGGAGGGCGAGCGCGGCGCGCTCCAGCTTGACGCGGGCGTGCGAGGCGGAGAGCGCCTGGGTGACCAGGCTCAGCAGGCGCTGCATCTCCCGGTCGATCACGACGGCGTAGATGCCCTCCTTGCCGCCGAAGTGCTCGTACACCACGGGCTTGGAGACCTTCGCGCTGGCCGCGATCTCCTCGACCGACGTGCCGTCGAAGCCCTTGTCCGCGAACAGGGCCCGGCCGACCTGGATCAGCTGCTCGCGCCGCTCCGCGCCGGTCATGCGTCTTCGCGTTCGGGAGGACTCGGTCACAGGTTCCATGATGGCGGTTGCCCCGGCCGGAACCCGGCCCGGGACGGATAAGGGGAGCGGCGCCGGTGCGGCCGTCATCGCGGCGGACGCCACCGGTGTGGCCGTCATCGCGGCGGACGTCACCGGAACGGACGTCATGGGAGAGGTGGTGGGAGACAGGGCCGCCGCCTGTGCGAAAGCGGCCCCGCCATCCGCGCCGACGGGAACGTCAGGCAATGCGCTTCGCCGCCAGCCGCTCCGGTGTCGGCCAGCGCACGTCGCGGGCCCAGCCGGCCTTCTCGAACCAGCGGATGAGGCCGGCGCTCAGGTCGATCTGGCCCTTCAGCGCGCCGTGCCGGGCGCAGGTGGGGTCCGAGTGGTGCAGGTTGTGCCACGACTCGCCGAACGAGGGGATCGCCAGCCACCACACGTTGCGGGACTTGTCACGCGACTCGAAGACCTCCTCGCCGAAGACGTGGCAGATGGAGTTGATCGACCAGGTGACGTGGTGCAGCAGGCCGATGCGGATGACCGTGCCCCAGAAGAACGCGGTCACCGCGCCCTGCCAGGACCACGTGATCAGGCCGCCCAGGATCGCCGGGAGCAGCAGGGAGGTGATCGCCAGGGCCGGGAAGGCCCGGTGCAGCTTCATCACGTCCGGGTCCTTCATCAGGTCCGGGGCGTACTTGGCGCGGTTGACCCGCTCGGACTCGAACAGCCAGCCGATGTGGGCGTACAGCAGGCCCTTGCACATGGACTTGAAGCCGGGGCCGAAGCGCCACGGCGAGTGCGGGTCGCCCTCCTTGTCGGAGAACTTGTGGTGCTTGCGGTGGGCGGCCACCCAGTCGAGCACGGACATCTCCAGCGAGAGGCTGCCGGCGATGCCGAGGGCGATCTTCAGCGGCCGGTTCGGCTTGAACGATCCGTGCGTGAAGTAGCGGTGGTATCCGACGGTGACGCCCAGGCCGGACACGATGTAGAACACCGTGGCGATCACGACGTCCGTCCAGCCCAGGCCCCAGCCCCAGGCGAACGGCACCGCGGCGAAGACCGCCAGGATCGGCGCGCCGACGACGATCGCGAAGACAACCAAGTCGGCCTTGCTCTTGTCCTGCGGTTCGAAGTCCGGCTTCGGCTGTGGTGCGGCGCGGTCGGTGACGACGGTCATGGGCTACCTCACGGGTGTTGGGAAGATTGTCTAGCTACGCGACCGTAACTTACGCCATCGTAAGTTAGGAACCCCTAAGAGCGAATGTGTGGAAGGTGACGCGCGGGGCCACATCTGGTGGCGAATCCAGGTCTTGCACCAACTCTCGGCAATCTGGTAAAGCCCGATGCCCCACCTCAGGGGCTCGTCGCCGGCCGCGCGAGGTCTACGGCGCCCTGCCCGAAATGTGGCCTACATAACATCCCGAGGCCCACTGTCAGGTGGTCCGGCTCCGGTCGCGGACCACGGCTCCGGTGCGGGGGGTCGAGTGGGGTGGGCCGGGCCGATGGGCGTCGCTTTTTGGGGGCGCGCGCGAGGGGTCGGCTCTGTATCCTGAGGTCGGATTCCGGTGCCTGTTGGAATCGGACAAACGGGGCTTTGGCCCATTCCCGGGTCGTCTAGGGGCAAGACTACAGATTTTGGTTCTGTCAACGGAGGTTCGAATCCTCCCCCGGGAGCCAGCCCGTCCGTTCGCCGTGCGCTCCGGGGGGCCTGGTTCCCACTCGGGGGACGGCAGGTAAGCTCACCTTGTCGAGCGGGTGACCGTGCGGTTCCGGGGTAGTGGACGCATGGAAGCCGCGCCACGTTTCGTGTGTAGTAAGCCGCGACGCCGAGGGAGCCTCAGTCCGTGAGTGTGCCGCGCCCGGCAGCCGTGATCGTCCTCGCCGCCGGCGAGGGCACCCGGATGAAGTCGAAAACCCCCAAGGTCCTCCACGAGGTCTGCGGCCGTGCGCTCGTGGACCACATGCTCGCCGCCGCCCGCGGCCTCGCCCCCGAACGGCTGGTCGTCGTCATCGGCCACGCGCGCGAACAGGTCGGTCCCCACCTGGCGGAGACCGCGCCGGACGCCCGCACGGTCGTGCAGGAGAAGCGGAACGGCACCGGCCACGCCGTGCGCACCGCGCTGGAGGCCGAGGGCCCGATCGAGGGCACCATCCTGGTGACGTACGGCGACACGCCGCTGCTGCGCGCCGAGACCCTGGCGGCGCTGCTGGAGCGGCACGCCGCCGACGGCAACGCCGTCACCGTGCTGACCGCCGTGGTCCCCGACCCCACCGGCTACGGCCGCATCGTGCGCGACGGTAGCGGCGCGGTGCTGGAGATCGTCGAGGAGAAGGACGCGTCCCCCGAGCAGCGCGCGATCAGCGAGATGAACTCGGGCGTGTACGCCTTCGACGGCGCGCTGCTGGCCGACGGCCTGCGCCGGATCGGCGCCGCCAACGCCCAGGGCGAGGAGTATCTGACCGACGTGCTGGCCATCCTCCGCGAGGACGGCCACCGGGTCGGCGCCCACGTCGCCGCCGACCACGCGGAGGTCGAGGGCGTCAACGACCGCGTCCAACTCGCCTTCGTGCGGCGGGTGCTCAACGACCGCATCCTGGAGGCGCACATGCGCGCCGGGGTCACCGTCGTCGACCCGGCCGGCACGTGGGTGGACGCCGGCGTCGTCATGGAGCCCGACGTCGTGATCCATCCCGGCACCCAGCTCAGGGGCGCCACGAGGATCGGGGCGGGGGCCGAGGTGGGGCCGGGCAGCACGCTGACCGACACCGTCGTCGGCGAGGAGGCCGTCGTGCGCAACACCGTGGCCGACGGCGCGGAGATCGGCGCCGGCGCCACCGTGGGCCCGTTCGCCTATCTGCGCCCCGGCACCGTGCTCGGGCGGGGCGGCAAGATCGGCGCGTACGTCGAGACCAAGAACGCGCGGATCGGCGAGGGCTCCAAGGTCCCGCACCTCACGTACGTCGGCGACGCGACGATCGGCACCGGCTCGAACATCGGCGCCGCCTGCGTCTTCGTCAACTACGACGGCGTGGGCAAGCACCACACCGTGGTGGGCGACCACGTCCGCGTGGGCAGCGACAACATGCTCGTCGCGCCGGTCACGATCGGCGACGGCGCCTACACCGCCGCCGGCTCGGTGATCACGTCCGACGTGCCGCCCGGGGCGATGGCGGTCGCCCGCGGCAGGCAGCGCAACATCGAGGGCTGGGTGGCGCGCCGCAGGGCCGGCACCCCGTCCGACGAGGCGGCCCGGCGGGCGCTGGCCGCCCCGGAGAGCGGCGCGCCCGAGCAGGGCGGCGGGGACGCCGCCGCGCGGTAAGGACCACCCGCGGCACGCGCCCCAGCGTGCCGCGCGGGGACAGGAAGAGTACGAGGCGCGGTTGCCCGACCGCGTAGCGCCGAAGGGCCAGGCCAGGAGGACACCGTGACCGACCACATCGACGGGGCGAAGGGGTTCGCGGGCCCCGGGCGAGGCGAGGGCACCGCGGACCGGCCGGCCCGGCCACAGCAGGCCCGGCATGGCCGACAGGCTCGACACGCGAGGAGCGCGGCATGAGCGGCAAGAAGACGACCGGCGAGCGGAACCTCATGTTCTTCTCCGGCCGGGCCCACCCCGAGCTCGCCGAGGAGGTCGCGAAGGCCCTCGGTGTCGAGATCACGCCGACCGCGCTGCGCGACTTCGCGAGCGGCGAGATCTACGTGCGCTACCTGGAGTCGGTGCGCGGCTGCGACGCCTTCGTGATGCAGAGCCACACCGCGCCGATCAACCAGTGGATCATGGAACAGCTGATCATGGTGGACGCGCTCAAGCGGGCCTCGGCCAAGCGGATCACCGTGATCATGCCGTTCTACGGCTACGCCCGCCAGGACAAGAAGGGCCGCGGTCGGGAGCCGATCACCGCCCGGCTGGTGGCCGACCTGTTCAAGCAGGCGGGCGCCGACCGGATGATGTCCATCGACCTGCACACCTCGCAGATCCAGGGCTTCTTCGACGGCCCGGTGGACCACCTGTTCGCGATGCCCGTGCTGATCAACTACCTGCGTGGCAAGCTCGACCCGGCGACGACCACGATCGTCTCGCCCGACACCGGCCGCGTGCGGCTCGCCGAGCGCTGGTCCGACACCCTGGGCACCCCGGTGGCGTTCATCCACAAGCGGCGCGACCTCGACGTGGCGAACCAGGTGAAGGTGCACGAGGTGGTCGGCAAGGTCCACGGCCGGACCTGCGTGCTGATCGACGACATGATCGACACCGGCGGCTCGATCTGCAAGGCGGCCGACGCCCTGTACGAGCACGGCGCGACCGACGTCATCGTGGCCGCCACCCACGCGGTGTTCTCCGGCCCCGCCGTGGACCGTCTGAAGAACTCCCGGATCTCCGAGGTGGTCGTGACCAACACGCTGCCCATCGAGGAGGAGAAGAGGTTCGACAGCCTCACGGTGATGTCGATCGCCCCGCTGATCGCCCGGGCCATCACCGAGGTCTTCACCGACGGCTCCGTCACCAGCCTCTTCGAGGGCGACGCCTGACCCGCTCGGGACCCCCGGACGTACCCGGGGGCCCGCGGAGTTCGCCTGGGAGTGGTGGTCAGTAGACGGCGCCCATCGCCGTACGCACCTCCGCGAGGGTCGCGGCGGCGACGGCGGCGGCGCGTGCGTTGCCGTCGCGGAGCACCCGGCGGACGTGGCCGCGATCCCCGGCGAGCTCGGCCCGCCGCGCCCGCAGCGGCGCGAAGTGGTCGTTGATCGCATCGGTGACCAGCGCCTTCAGCGCGGCGGCCCCCCGGCCGCCGATCCCGGCGGCGACCTCGTGCGGGTCCCGGCCGAGGCACAGCGCGGCCAGCAGGACGAGGCTGGACACCTCGGGCCGGGCGACCGGGTCGTAGGTGATGTGGCGCTCGGCGTCGGTCTTCGCGCCGCGGATCAGCCGGGCGGTCTCGTCGGCGGTCGCGGCCAGGGCGACGGCGTTGTCCCGGCTCTTGCTCATCTTGGCGCCGTCGGTCCCGAGCAGCAGGGGCGCCGCGGACAGCAGCGCCTCGGGCTCGGGGAACACCGGGTTCGAGGGGGTGCCGTAGCGGTTGTTGAAGCGGCGCGCGATGATGCGGGCGACCTCCAGGTGGGGCAGCTGGTCCTGCCCGACCGGAACGATCCCGGCCTTGCAGAACAGGATGTCGGCCGCCTGGTGCACGGGATAGGTGAACATCAGCCCGCTGACCGCCGACTGCCGCGAGTGGGCGATCTCGTCCTTGACCGTGGGGTTGCGGCCCAGCTCCGCGACCGAGACCAGGCTGAGGAACGGCAGCAGCAGCTGGTTGAGCGCGGGCACGGCGCTGTGCGTGAAGATCGTGGCCCGGCCGGGGTCGAGGCCGGCAGCCAGGTAGTCGAGCACCAGGTCCTCCACGCGCTCGGTGAGCCGGTCGGCGACGTCCCGGTCGGTCAGGACCTGGTAGTCCGCGACGAGCACCATCATCTCCACGCCCAGGTTCTGCAGGCGGACGCGGTTCTGCAGGGTGCCGAAGTAGTGCCCCAGATGCAGCCGGCCGGTCGGCCGGTCCCCGGTCAGCGCCCGGAACGTCCCGGGCCGCTCCCGTATCGATCTCTCCAGCTCGGCGCCGCGCCGTCGCGCGCCCGCCACGCCGAGGTCGTCGGACGGGCCGCTGTCCAGAGTGGTCGTCATGTGATCTCTCCCTTGGCAGGTGGTCCGCCGCCGGTGGCGACCCCTCGTCCAGGGAGCACGAAAAAGGGCCGTCCATCCGAACGGCCCGGTCGTACGCGTGAGATGGCCGCTCCTACCCGGAGCGCCACCAGCCCTGACACGACGTACGTTGCATCCCGCCAGTGTAACGACCACCTGGCCACTTCGGGAGACACTGAGCAAGCCGGAGGGGCGCGCCGCCGGTCTGGACTGAGGAGCGAGGAACGAGCGACGAGGGCTGTGTTGCTGGCGCGCCTCCGGCACGACCAGGCGGACGTGAGCGCCCCGACGAGCGACGCGGGAAACACGATAGGCTTTAGAGGTTGCGCTCGTAACGCCTTCCGCTAGGGCGGGTGAGGGGGAGCGCGTCATCCGTCGAACATCCCTAGGAGATGTGCCGTGTCCGAAGTACGCATCGCCGCCGAGCTCCGCGACGAGTTCGGCAAGGGCGCCGCCCGCAAGATCCGCCGGGCGAACAAGGTTCCCGCCGTCCTCTACGGCCACGGCACCGACACCAAGCACCTGACCCTCCCCGGCCACGAGCTGCTGCTCGCGCTGCGCACGCCCAACGTGCTCATCCGCCTGCACGGTGAGGGTGTGGACGAGATCGCGCTGCCCAAGGGCGTCCAGCGCGACCCGATCAAGGGCTTCCTGGAGCACGTCGACCTGCTCCTGGTCAAGCGGGGCGAGAAGGTCACCGTCGAGATCCCGGTCACCGTCGTCGGCGAGACGGTCGGCAGCGCCATCGTCGACCAGCCGCTGAACACGCTCTCGGTCGAGGCCGAGGCGACCCACATCCCGACCGGCGTCGAGATCGACGTGGACGGCAAGGAAGAGGGCTACACGGTGCTCGCGGGCGACCTGAAGCTGCCGGAGGGCACGACGCTGGCCGGCGACCCCGAGGCCCTGGTGCTGCACGTGATCGGCGCTCCGTCGGCCGGGCTGCCCGAGGAGGGCGAGGCCGCCGCCGAGGGCGAGACCGCCGAGGCCGCCGAGTAGGACCGATTCGTGAGAGAGTCCTCCGCGGGGTGTCCCGCGGAGGACTCTTCCATATGTGGAGACAGTGGAGGAGACAGCGATGTCCGACACGGCCGCGGAGCGGTGGCTGGTCGTGGGCCTGGGCAACCCCGGGCCGGAGTACGCCGGGAACCGCCACAACGCGGGCTTCATGGTGCTCGACGAGCTGGCGGCCCGGGTGGGCGGGCGGTTCAAGGCGCACCGGTCGCGGGCCGAGGTGGTCGAGGGCCGTCTGGCCGCGCTGCCCGTGGTGCTGGCCAAGCCGCTGTCCTTCATGAACCTGTCCGGCGGGCCGGTCAAGGCGCTGGCCGACTTCTACAAGATCACACCTGACCGGGTCGCCGTGGTCCACGACGAGCTGGACATCCCGTACGGCGCGCTGCGGGCGAAGCTCGGCGGCGGCGACAACGGGCACAACGGCCTGAAGTCGATCACGAAGTCGCTCGGCACGCGCGACTACCCGCGCATCCGGTTCGGCATCGGCCGCCCGCCGGGCCGGATGGACCCGGCGGCGTTCGTGCTGCGCGACTTCGCCACGGCCGAGCGCAAGGACCTGCCGTTCCTGGTGGACCGGGCCGCCGACATGGTGGAGTCGCTGATGACGGCGGGCCTGGAGGCGACGCAGAACCGGTTCCACGCCGACGACCTCAACCCGGCCAAGCCGCCCCGCTGAGGTCCCGCCGCCGGGAGCGCGAGGCTCCCGGCGGGGGCGACCCGCGGTGTTTCAGGGGCGGCCGAGGGCGCGGTACTCCCAGCCCGCCGCCCGCCAGGTGTCCCGGTCGAGGGCGTGCCGGCCGTCCACGATCCGCCGGTGCGCGACGACCTCCGCCAGCGCCTCGGGCTGGATCTCGCGGAACTCGGCCCACTCGGTGAGCAGGACCACCACGTCCGCGTCCCTGGCCACGTCCATCGCGCTGGTGCCGTACCTCAGCTCCGGGTAGGTGCGACGGGCGTTGTCCAGTGCCGCCGGGTCGTAGACCCGTACGTTGGCGCCCAGGCCGTGCATCGTCCGGGCCACGTCGAGCGCCGGGGCGTCCCTGATGTCGTCGGAGTTGGGCTTGAAGGCGGCGCCGAGGCAGGCCACCCGCTGGCCGTTGAGGTGGCCGCCGAGCAGCTCCCTGACCAGGTCGATCGTGCGGGAGCGCCGGCGCCGGTTGATGGCGTCGACCTCCCGCAGGAAGGACACGGCCTGGCCGACGCCGATCTCCTCGGCCCGGTGGGCGAAGGCCCGGATGTCCTTGGGCAGGCAGCCGCCGCCGAACCCGAGACCGGGCTGGAGGAAGCGGCCGCCGATCCGGTCGTCGTAGGCGAGGGCCTGCGCCAGGTCGTGTACGTCGGCCCCGGTGGCCTCGCAGATCTCGGCCATCGCGTTGATGTAGGAGATCTTGGTGGCCAGGAAGGAGTTGGCGGCGACCTTGACCAGTTCGGCGGTGGCGAGGTCGGTGACCACGGTCGGGGTGCCGAGGTCGAGGATCGGCGCGAACGCCGCGGCCAGCCGCTCCCGCGCCCACTCCGTGGCGACGCCGAAGACGAGCCGGTCGGGCCGCAGCGTGTCGTCGACGGCGAAGCCCTCACGCAGGAACTCGGGGTTCCAGGCCAGCTCCACCTCCTCGCCGGCCGGGGCCAGTTCGGTCAGCAGGCCGCTCAGCCGGGCCGCGGTGCCGACCGGCACGGTCGACTTGCCGACGACCAGGCAGCGCCGGGTCAGGTGCTGGGCCAGGCCCCGGACGGCGGCGTCGACGTAGCTGAGGTCGCAGGCGTCCAGGCCGGGCTGCTGGGGGGTGCCCACGCAGATGAAGTGGACGTCGCCGTGCTCGGCGGCCTCGGCGTAGGAGGTGGTGAACCGGAGCCGTCCCGACTCCAGGGTCTTGGCCAGCAGCTCGGGCAGGCCCGGCTCGAAGAACGGCACCTCCCCGGACTGCAGTTTGCGGATCTTCCCGGGGTCCACGTCGAGCCCGACCACGTCGTAGCCCAGCGAGGCCATGCAGATGGCGTGTGTCGCCCCGAGGTAACCGGTCCCGATCACCGTCAGCCGGGGGAGTTCGGCGTCGCTCATGTCAGTATCCCAATGAGTGTCGGCGAGTCGCCGTCCGGCGGACTCGGTGCCTGGTGACCGCCGGCGGGGTGTGCCGGACGGCCGGAGAGTCGGTCTCCGGCGGGGGGTTCCGCCGGGCCGTGGTCAGGAACAGCCGCCCTTCTTGGTCAGCGCTCCGCCGGTGACCTTGTTGTCGCAGGAGATCGTGTTGCCGCCGGCGGTGTCGTTGACGCCGTAGCCGCCCGATCCGCCGAGGTCGATGACGTTGGCCCGGAACACGTTGCCGGTGCCCCAGCCGTCCACGATCCTGTGGGTCTGGAAGCCGTCCTCGCTGGTGCCGCTGCCGGTGTTGCGCTCGATGACGTAGCCGTTGCCCTTGACGTCCACCCAGGAGTCGTTGTGCTTGGACCCGCCCAGGGTGGAGCCGTCGAAGACGTTGCCGACGATCCGGCCGTCGGAGGTGCCCTCCTTGACGTCCACGGCTTCGGCGGTGGCGCGGATGACGTTGCCGCGCACGACGTTGCGGTCGCTGCGGTCCATCTTCCCGCCGGAGAAGGACGCCCAGTTGCTCTCGGCGGTGCCGAGGTAGACGCCCTCGCCGTACCTCTCGCGGCGCAGGCCGGTCGCGTAGACCGTGTTGTACTGCACGGTGTTGTCGCTGCTGAAGTTGCGCAGGTGGATGGCCTCGTCCCCGATGTCGTGGACGGTCAGGCCCTGGACGATCGTGTGTGAGGTCTGGTCGGCCATCACGCCCTTCTGGCCGTTGCGGACGTCGAAGCCGATCAACCGCCAGTGGCTCACCTGGTTGAGGTGGAAGGCGTAGCCCTTCTTCACCCCGCCGCCGTCGAGGACCGCGTCGGCCGGGCCGCAGACGAAGATCGGCTCGGAGGCGGTGCCGGAGACCGTCGCCACGAACCTGCCGACGTACACGCCGGGCTCCAGCGTGATCACCGCGCCCGGCTCGGCGGTCTTCAGCGCCTCGGTCAGCCCGGCCGCGTCGCCGACCGTCACCGTGGCCTCGGGGCAGTCGATCTTCCCCGGTCCCTCGGGGACCGGGACGGCGGGCGGGTCCTGCGTCGGGACGAACGGCACCGCCTCGTCCCCGTCCAGCGGCGCGTCCTGGTCCTCGTTTTTCCCTCCGTCGTCCGGCCGGGAGTTCTGGAGGTCCTGGGAGCCGTCGTCCATCGCCCCCGGGGGCTGGGTGTTCCCGCCCACCGGGCGGATGTCCTCGACGGGCGGCTCCGAGCCCCCGCCGAACAGCCCGCGCAGCAGCACCACGACGACTATCGTGAGGGCCGCCCCGACGAGCATCCCCACCAGGGTCCTGCGGTCGATGTAGCGGTCCACCGCTCAGTCCCCCTTCCCGGCGGCCGCGACGGCGGCGGTCCGCAGCTCGCTGGCCGGCCGTTCCTCCAGCACCGCCTGCTTCTCGTACGGGTCGACGAAGCGGCGGCCGGCCCGGGGGCCGTCGCCGTTCAGCGCCCGGATCGCGGCGATCACGATGAGGAGGATCACGCCGAACCAGATCAGGTTCATCGGCTTGGCGATCCGCTTGACCATGGTCCAGAAGCCGGCCGTGTCCTGCCAGCCGCCGGTGTTGTTCCGCGCGACGGTCAGCGACCCGGTGGCCCGGGCGGTGTCCAGCGCGCTGCGGCCGGCGCCGCCCAGGGTGTTACCGGTGATCTCGCTGCCCCCGGCCGCGCCGAGCACGGAGATCGCGTGCAGCGAGGCCGACTGCACGGTGTTGGCCGTGACCGTGACCCGGGAGTTCCTGACGTAGATCGCGGTCGGGACCTCCCTGACGATGTTGCCGCTGACGCGGGCCGACACGACCCCGTCGCGCAGCACGATGCCCTGGCTGCTCTGGCCCCTGACCCGGTTGCCGGAGACCTGCGCGCCGGTGGCGTCCTTGCTCACGACGATGCCCATCTCCCCGCCGACGACCTCGGTGGTCTGCACGACCGGCCGGATGCCGCCCTGCACCTCCACGCCGTACCGGCCGTTGTCGCGGGCGGCGCTGCTGAGCAGCGAGTCGCCGCCGAAGCTGCGCAGGGACTCGCCGGACGCGGAGGGGCCCTGGGCCAGCGGGAGGCCGCTGATCGTGAAGCCGTTGCCCGCGTTGCGTTCGGCCGTCGAGCCCGTGATCGTGACGTTCTGCGTCCCCCGGGACAGCACGAAGCCGTCGCCCCGGCTGCCGGTCACGGTGGTGTTCTCGATGGAGGCGTTGCGCGCGAACCGGTGCAGCAGCACGCCGTGGATCAGGCTGTCGCCGATCGTGACGTTGGTGATGCGGGTCTGGTCCGACGCGCTGATGAAGATTCCGTACGCGTTGCCGACGACCGAGGTGTCACTGATCTCACCGGTGACCAGGTTGGCCTGGGGCATCTGGTAGGCGACCTTGCTGCCGCCCGCGCTGTCGGTGATCTCGACCTCGTCGTCGCCGCCCCGGCTCGGCACGAGCAGGCCGTTGGGCAGGAGCGTCTTCCGCTCGGCGTCCTCCCTGTCGGCCGGCTTCCTGCCGGACCCCGAGGTGCCGGGAGCGGCGGTGGCCGCCACGCCCGGGCGTACGGGGATCCGCTCGGCGGTCTCGGCGGGCCGGTCGGTGCCCGTCAGCGCCAGCCCGCCGGTCGGGCCGCTCCAGAAGCCGAGGTACTCGACCCTGGCGTGACTCATCCTGAGCTCTCCGCCGATGGCCCGCAGGTACGCGCGGCCGTCGGAGACCTGCGTGTCCGCCGTCCTGGTGTGGGGGTTCCAGCTGGTGATCCGCACCGGGTTCTGGGCCGAGCCGTTGACCCGGATGCTCGCGTCGAAGCCCACGATCGAGACGAAGGCGCCGGGTTCGCTGCGCATCCGGATCACGAGCGGGCCCTGCGCGTTCTGCAGCACCAGCTTGGCCCCGGGACCGAGGAACACGTTGATGCCGAGCACGAAGGAGCCGTCCGACTGCTTCTGGAACTGCTCCAGGCCGAGGCGCTCCAGGTCGGCGATGCGGTACGGGTCACGCCGCTGGGGCAGCACCAGCGTCTGGCCGTTGGCCGAACTGGAGATGTGCGGCACCCGGGCCTGCGCCGCGGCCGGCCCGCCCCGCGCGAGCGCCGAGGACAGCGTCGCCCGGGTCTGCATGACCCGCAGTGACTCCTGGTCGACCAGCGTCGACTGCTGCTGGGCCTCCGCCTGGGGCACGTCGTTGATCGCGGGCGGGGGCTCGGCTCCGTCGGTGTAGGCGAGGTACGCCCAGGTGCAGGCGGCGACCAGGCCCAGCACGAGGATCATGAGCAGGGCGCGGCTGCGGGGCCGGGGGGTGTCGCTCATGACGTCAGGCCTCCCGTCGCGGGCGCGGCCGGGGCCGGGGCCGGATGGTGGATCGGCAGCGACGGCTCGCGGTGCCGTGGCCGGTCCCCGCCGTACGCGGAGCGGGCCGGCGCGGTCCCGGCGGGACGCAGCGCGAGGACGGGCCGCTCCTCCAGCACCCGCTGGCGCGCGTAGGGGTCGCCGATGGCGGTACGGCGCCGCCGGCGATCGGCTCCCGCCTGGCGCGACCGCAGCGCCGACACGATGACCAGGAGGATGACCGCGGCCCAGATGAGGTTCATCGGCTTGACGTAACGCTTGGCCTTGACCCAGAACGTCGAGGTGTCGTGCCAGGCGTCCTCGACGTTGTCGTGCTCGTTCACCCGGTGGGCGGACCGCGAGACGCTGATCGCGCTGGTGCCCGAGCCGATGACGGTGTTGCGGGTGATCTCGGTGGCGCCGACGTCGCCGACCATGGTGATCCCGTGGGCCCGGGGCTTCACCAAGGTCGTGATCTTGTTTCCCACCACCTTGGCGTTGGAGTCGCGCAGGTAGATCCCGGTCAGGGTGTCCGTGATCGTGTTCCCGGCCACGTGGCCGGCGGTCGCGCCGTCGCGCAGCGCGATGCCCTGCCGGGCCTGGCCGGACAGCCTGTTGCCGGAGATCTGCACCTCGCTGGCGCCCTCGCGGACCACGATCCCCATGTCGCCACCGGTGATCTCGCTGGTGTAGACGGACAGGCGGCTGCCGCCGAGCACCTCGACGCCGTACCTCCCGTTGTCGCGGGCGACGCTGTCGTTGACCGAGTTGTCGCCGTAGACGGCCAGCGACTCGCCGCTCGCGGACGGGCCCTGCGCGAGGGCCTGCCCGTTGAGCGTGAAGCCGTTGCGGCCGTTGCGCTCCGCGAGGCAGTCGGTGATCTGCACCTTCTCGGTCGCGCGCGAGAGCACGAAGCCGTCGCCGCCGCTGCCGATCACCTTGGTCGACTGGACGGTCGCGCTGTTCACGAAACGGTGCAGGAAGACGCCGTGCGCCAGGCTGTCCCTGATCTCGTCGTCGACGATCTGCGTCTGGTTCGACCCCGAGACGAACAGCCCGTACGCGTTGCCGGTGATGACGCTGTGCCTGATCGACCCGGACACCAGGTCGTCGGCGAGCACGTGCGTCGCGGTGCCGGGGCCGATCGGGATGGTCTCCACGTCGCCGAAGCTGCTCCCGCCCCGCTGGCTGCCGGCCTTGGACAGGCGCTCCGCCTTGTCCTGGTGCCGCTGCGTCTTGGTGCGGTGCCGGTAGACGCTCGCCGGCCGCTCGGTGCCGGTGAGCGCGATGCCCCCGGTGCGGCCGCTCCAGAACCCCAGGTCGGAGACCTCGGCGTACGACATCTCGAACTTGCCGCCGACCGCCCTGATGTAGGCGCGGCCGTCGGTGGTGGTCAGGTCGGGCTTGCGCGTGCGCACGTCCCAGCTGGTGATCCGGACCGGCTTGGCGGCGGTGCCCTTGATGTCGATGTCGCCGCCGAACGAGATGATCGAGCTGAACGACCCCGGCAGGCTGCCCATCCGCAGCGTCAGCGGCCCGCGCAACTGCAGGCTCGCCCCGTCTGCCACGAAGACCTGCACGCCGAGCAGGTAGGAGCCGTCCTTCATCCGCCGCAGGTAACGGCCCTTCTCCACCGCCGCGATGTCACGCAGCGTGTAGGGAGCCGTGGTGTCGTTGCGCGCGGGCAGCACCAGGGTCCTGCCGTACGCCGAGACGAAGACCTGGGGCCGCTTGCGCTGGGCCGCGGCGATGCCGCCGGCCTGCAGCAGAGCCGTGAGCGCGGCCCGGGTCTGGATGATGCGCTGGTCCTCGACGTCCACCAGCCGCGCCTGCGCCTCGGCGTCGGCGGAGATCAGGCCGGCCTTGAGCGTCTCGTCGTCGGCCATGACCGCCTTCTCCAGCGGCGGCGGCTCCTCTTCCTCCTTCGGCTCCTCCCGCGTGGGAGTCGGCAGGCTCTGGCCACCCGAAGGAGCCGGCCGCGCCGTCCCGGCCGTGCCGGCCCCCGGCGTACGGGTGGCCTCGGGAGACCGGGCGGACGAGCGGGTGGGGCGGGACGACGGGCTCCGCTTGGGGGTGGGGGACGGCCGGGAGGTCTCGGTCGGCGTCGGATCGGGCGAGGGAGTCGGACTGTTCTCCCGGTCGGACGGGGGCGCCGCCGGATCCACGAGATCCACCGGCGTCGGCTCCGCGGCCGCCGCGAGCCCGCCGCGTACGGGGGCGGCCGCGGCCGCCGCGCCGCCCATGCCGAGCGTGAGGGCCGCCGCCGTCAGAAGAGCGGGCAGCGACCGCCTCACTCAGGCCACCCCCTTGAGGGTGGCCGCGGTCTGGCCCGCCCCGCCCATCTGGTTGGACGAGCGGGTCAGCCATCCCTGCTTGTTCATGGTGACGAACGCGTACAGCTTGATCGGCAGCGCGATCATGATGACCACCAGGCAGACCAGCGGCAGGAGCCAGATCTCCCCGGGGTGGCGGCGCAGGTGCGACCAGCCGCGGACGCCCCGGCTGAGGAGCACCCAGCCGACGGCGAGCGCGATGCTCGGCAGGGTGGGCTGGAGCCTGCTGAAGAACAGGTAGGCCAGCGTGATGCCCATGGTCACCGGGGTGAGCAGGATCTGCAGCACGGTCACCTTGGTCACCAGCGGCGTCTTCCACAGCCACCCCTTCCACAGGGCGGTGAGGTAGCAACGGTAGGAGTTTCGGCTCCACCGGACGCGCTGCTTGACGAAGGCGCGGAAGGAGGAGGGGAACATCGATATGGCCCGCGCGGTCGACTGGTGCACCGTCTTGTAGCCGGAGGCGAGGACCAGCCAGGTGAGCCGGCCGTCGTCACCGGCGATGCAGCGGCGGCCGAGGAAGAACTCGTTCTCCAGGTGCTGGACCACCGGGAGGATGGCCGCGCGGCGGTAGGCCGCCGTACGGCCGGACAGGCAGGCCACGCCGCCCCTGCTGCCCATCGCCGGCACGTAGTCGTAGTAGCGGAGGTTGACCAGCCAGTCCGCGACGCGCCGCCAGACGCTGGTGGTCCGCTGGTAGACGTTCTGCTGGGTGCCCACGCCGCCGACGGCCGGGTCCTCGAAGGGCATCTGCACCGCGTCGAGCAGGCCGGGCTGCCACCACGTGTCGGAGTCGGCGAAGACCACGACCTCGCCCTGCGCGGCCCGGATGCCGACCCCCAGCGCCGAGCGCTTGCCCGCGTGCTCGTAGATGAGGACGTGCAGCCGGGGGTCCTCCACCTTCGCGAGCCTGGCGTGGCATTCGGTGTCGCCCACGTCGACGACGATGATCACTTCGAGCGGGTCCTGGGCCAGCCAGCTCTCCAGGCAGCGCACCAGGATCTCGGGATCCTCGCGATAGGACGGGACCACCACGGAGACCGTCGTCCGGTAGCCGTTCACGATCGGCCTGGCCAGCCGGGACAGCACCACCCGATAGATCCACAGTCCCCACACGAGGAGTCCGGCCAGGCCCAGCGGGATCAGATTGCGCCAGGAACCGTCCGTTCCGGTGCGCACCAGCCATTCATAGGCGGTATCGAGCCAATTCGAATCTGACCCCACGGATCCTCCCCGACATTTATCCGCCTGCCCACGTGCGTGGGGCGACGTGCTCGCTTGGCGACAGGTAGAGAAGATACGTGGCGATATGCCTGGCTTGCCTGGAACGATCCATCTGTTATCAGAGTGAAATATGTTTCATCTAGGGCAGATGGAGTGTTTGAGGTGACGCGAAGTAAACTTGTAGGTAACTAAATATGTCCGCACGAAAAAGTAGAAATGACTTAGTACGGTCATTTCTCGCCTTTAAAGGATACCCGAAACCCCCAAAGCGGACAAACGGTGTGTCGGATAGTGAGATGACTCGAAAATTGACTGAATTGTCAGAGTCAGCTTTCCTTGCGCCTCCTGTCGGAAGATCGCCACTCCATCAGGTTCTGCAGCAGCTCGGCCTGCTCGATCGCATCGTCGAGCGCGTTGTGGGTGTGCCGCCGGCTCGACCGCACCTCGCGCGGCATCTGCCGCTTGGTGGCCCAGGCCACCGGCACGGCGGCCTTCGCCGCGTACAGCGTCTTGATGTCGATGCACCGGGAGTGGCCGAACGGCGACTCGCCCGTGAAGCGCAGGAAGTACCAGTACATCCACATCCAGTCGTATGACAGTGGGAAGGCCGCGAGCACCGGGAGGTCCGCCCCGCAGACCTCCCGGACCCAGGCGGTCGCGGCCGTCATCGCCTCCGCCGGATCGCGGCCCTCGCGCAGCAGCGTGCCGCGGTCGAGGCCGCTCACCGCCAGCGCCTCCGGCACGAAGTCGTCGCTGATCGGCCGCAGTTCGGCGTAGAAGGTCCGGGTCTCCGGATCGGTCCGCTCGAAGCGCCGTCCGATCATCCGGCCCGCCACGGTCATGCCGAAACTGACCATCGAGTACGGGCCCGGGATCGGGCCGTCCGCCTCGATGTCAACCGATATGTACGTCTCGGCTTTCACCAAATCTCCCTGAGGGCCGGGGCGCGGCGGCTAGCATTCCATCACGTTCAGTAGCAAGACGATCGCGGGGGGTGAGAGTGCTGGACGGCGACATGTCCCGGGTCGCCGCCGGCGCGTCGCGGGGCGCACCCGGCCGTCCGGCCGCGCGGCCGGCGAAGTGGGCCGTGCGACACCGGCTCGCCGCCGTCGTCTGCGCCATCGCGGGCGCCCTTCTCGCGGGGATCACCGCCGTCGTGATCCGGTCCGGCGAGGTTACTGCGTCCGTGGCGCCGTACGTGATCGCGCTGCCGCTCGCGGCCGTGCTCACCCTCTGCGCGCGGTACGGCCCCTGGCGCGGGCCGCGCCGGCGCCGGACCGCGGGCGGGGGCCGCGCGGGGCCGCCGCACGCCGGGCCGGCCGGGTGGCGGCGGCTGATCAAGGCCGTCTTCGACCGGCTGGTGGCCACCGTGGCGCTGGTCGTGCTGGCCCCGCTGCTGACCGCCGTCGCCGTCGCCGTACGGGTGAGCGGGCCGGGCCCGGCCCTGTTCCGGCAGCGGCGGGTGGGCCGGGACGGCGCCGAGTTCACGATCCTCAAGTTCCGCACGACGCACCGCGACGCGGAGGCCCGCAAGGTCGAGCTGACCAGCGACGCCCGAGGCGTGCTGTTCAAGGTGCGCAGGGATCCCCGCGTCACCCCGCTCGGCGCACTGCTGCGGCGTTACTCGATCGACGAGCTGCCGCAGCTCCTCAACGTGCTGCGCGGGGACATGTCGCTCGTCGGCCCGCGCCCGCTGCTGCCGGAGGAGGTCGCGCGGTACAGCGACGTACGCGGGAGGCTGCCGGTGCGCCCGGGGATGACCGGACTGTGGCAGGTCAACGGCCGATCTGACCTGTCATGGGAGGAATCGGTACGGTTGGACCTGCGTTATGTCGAGAACTGGTCTCTCAGGCTGGATCTGCAGATCCTATGGAGGACATGGGCCGCGGTCGCACGCGGGGCGGGAGCGTACTGAAGATGACGATGCGGGACGACCATTCCCTCGCGGGGGAACTGGCGTCGGAGGCGGGGGAGCGGCTCCTGGAGCTGCGCGCCCGCCTCGGGTTCGAGGACGGCCGGGCGTTGAAGGACGCCGGTGACCAGACCTCGCACCGGTTCCTGATGGACGCCCTGCGGCGGCTCCGCCCGGACGACGCCGTGCTGTCGGAGGAGGCGACCCGCGAGGAGCGGATGGATCCCCGGCGGCTGTCGGCCGAGCGCGTCTGGATCGTCGACCCCCTCGACGGCACGCGCGAGTTCTCCGAGGCGGGCCGCGCCGACTGGGCCGTCCACGTCGCCTTGTGGGAGCGGGGCTCCCTCAGTGCGGGCGCCGTCGCGCTGCCCGCACAGGGTCGTACGCTCACGACGGCGGCTCCGCCGGAGCTGCCGGAGAAGGCGCGCGAGCCGTTCCGCGTCGCGGTCAGCCGCACCCGGCCGCCGGAGTTCGTCCGCGACCTCGCCGCCCGCCTCGGCGCGGAGCTCGTCCCGATCGGCTCGGCCGGCGCGAAGATCGCCGCCGTGCTCACGGGAGAGGTCGAGGCGTACGTCCACGCCGGAGGTCAGTACGAGTGGGACTCGGCCGCGCCGGTCGCGGTGGCGCTCGCGGCGGGGGCCCACGCCAGCAGGATCGACGGCTCACCCCTGACCTACAACCAGGGTGACCCCTCACTCCCCGATATCCTGGTCTCCCTACCGGATCTGGCGCCAACGTTGCTCGCCGGAATCCGTGACCTGCATCGCCAGACTCCCTGAAGGAAGCCGAATGCTTCAGCGTGACTACACCACGTCGCAGCTCGACGTGCTCGAGGCCGAGGCGATCCACATCATGCGTGAGGTCGCGGCCGAGTTCGAGCGCCCCTGTCTGCTCTTCTCCGGCGGCAAGGACTCCATCGTCATGCTGCGGGTCGCGGAGAAGGCGTTCTGGCCGGCGCCGATCCCCTTCCCCCTCATGCACGTCGACACCGGGCACAACTTCTCCGAAGTGATCGACTACCGCGACCGCCGGGTCGGCGAACTCGGCGCGCGGCTGGTCGTCGCCTCGGTCCAGGCGTCGATCGACGCCGGACGGGTGGCCGAGGAGACCGGTCGGCGGGCCTCCCGCAACCGGCTGCAGACCACGACCCTGCTGGACGCCATCGAGGAGCACGAGTTCGACGCGGTGTTCGGCGGGGCCCGGCGCGACGAGGAGAAGGCCCGGGCCAAGGAGCGGGTGTTCTCCTTCCGCGACGACTTCGGCCAGTGGGACCCCAAGAACCAGCGGCCCGAGCTGTGGAACCTCTACAACACCAAGATCCGCCGCGGTGAGCACATCCGCGTGTTCCCGTTGTCGAACTGGACCGAGCTGGACGTGTGGCACTACATCCGGCGGGAGGGCATCGAGATCCCGTCGATCTACTTCGCCCACTCCCGCACGGTCTTCGAGCGCGACGGCATGCTGCTGGCCGACTCGCCGGTCGTCCAGCGGGGCGAGGACGAGCCGGTGTTCGACGCGGTCGTCCGCTACCGCACGGTCGGCGACATGACCTGCACCGGGGCGGTCGCCTCCACCGCCACGACCGTCGAGCAGATCATCGACGAGATCGCCGCCACCCGGATCACCGAGCGCGGTGCGACCCGCGCCGACGACCGGGCGTCCGAGGCCGCCATGGAAGATCGCAAGAAGGAAGGCTACTTCTGATGGACATCCTTCGTTTCGCGACGGCGGGCAGCGTCGACGACGGCAAGTCCACGCTGATCGGGCGGCTGCTGTTCGACTCCAAGGCGATCTTCGAGGACCAGCTCGAAGCGGTCGAGCGGACCTCCCGCGACCGGGGCACGGAGTACACCGATCTGTCGCTGCTGACCGACGGCCTGCGGGCCGAGCGCGAGCAGGGCATCACGATCGACGTGGCGTACCGCTACTTCGCCACGCCCAAGCGGAAGTTCATCATCGCCGACACCCCGGGGCACATCCAGTACACCCGGAACATGGTCACCGGCGCCTCCACCGCCGACCTGGCGATCATCCTCATCGACGCGCGCAAGGGCGTGCTGGAGCAGTCGCGGCGGCACGCCTTCCTGACGACGCTGCTGCGGGTGCCGCACCTGGTCCTGGCGGTCAACAAGATGGACCTCGTCGACTACTCCGAGGCCCGCTTCGACGAGATCCGCGAGGAGTTCACCGCGTTCGCCAGCAAGCTGAACGCGAGCGACCTCACCTTCATCCCGATCTCGGCGCTGCACGGCGACAACGTCGTCTCCCGCTCCGAGAACATGCCGTGGTACGAGGGCTCCTCGCTGCTGCACCACCTGGAGCACGTGCACATCGCCTCCGACCGCAACCTGGTCGACGTGCGCTTCCCGGTGCAGTACGTCATCCGCCCGCACAGCGCGACGAGCCAGGAACTGCACGACTACCGGGGGTACGCCGGGCAGGTCGCGGGCGGCGTGCTCAAGCCGGGGGACGAGGTGCTGCACCTGCCCTCGGGCCTCACCACCACGATCGCCGCGATCGACACCTTCGACGGGCCGGTGGAGGAGGCGTTCCCGCCCATGTCGGTCACGCTGCGCCTGGCCGACGACATCGACATCTCCCGGGGCGACATGATCTGCCGGCCGAACAACCAGCCGCAGGCCGCCCAGGAGATCGACGCGATGATCAGCTGGATGGCCGACGGCGTGAAGCTCCAGCCCAGGTCGAAGCTGATCATCAAGCACACCACCCGTACGGCCCGGGCGCTGGTGCGCGACCTGCACTACCGGCTCGACGTCAACACCCTGCACCGGGACGAGTCGGCCACCTCCCTCGGCCTGAACGAGATCGGCCGGGTGTCGCTGCGGACCACCCAGCCTCTGTTCGTGGACGACTACGCCCGCAACCGCCTCACCGGGGGCTTCATCCTGATCGACGAGGCCACCAACGGCACCGTCGGCGCCGGCATGATCGTCGACGCACACTGATCCGGGTACGTCTGAGTTCCATCCTGATCGGCCCCCGAGCGCGATTGCGCCGGGGGCCGTTCGCGTACGGAAGGCGCCACCCCGCCCGCCGGTAGATCCTTTGGGAATCGCCGGTCGGTGGATTACTCTCCGCGCTAGGGTCGTCACGTTTCGCATCCGTTTCGTGGAGGACACGTGGCCGACGCTCAGCCGGTGATCTTCGTGGGCGGCCTGGGGCGCAGTGGAAGCACCCTGATCGAGCGCCTGCTCGGCGAGCTGCCGGGGGTGGCGCCGCTCGGCGAGGTGGTCCATCTGTGGGACCGCGGGGTGCGGGCCGACGAGCCCTGCGGCTGCGGGCAGCCGTTCTCCCGGTGCCCGTTCTGGACGAAGGTGGGCGAGCACGCGTTCGGGCAGTGGCGGCAGAGCCAGGCGGAATGGCTCCCGAGCCTGCGCATGCGGGTCGACCGGACCCGGCGGCTGCCCGTCCTCGCCCTCGGGCTCCCGAGCCGTGAGGCCGAACTGGCCGAGTACGTGCGGTCGTACTCCCGCATCTACGCGGCGGCGGCCGAGGTGGCCGACGCCCGGGTCGTCGTCGACTCCAGCAAGCACGCCTCGCTGGCGTACTGCCTGGCCTCGATCATGAAACTCCGGGTCGTGCACGTGGTGCGCGACCCGCGGGCGGTGGCCGCGTCCTGGCGCCGCAGGGTGCGCAGACCCGAGAACGGGCGGCCGATGACCCGCTGGACGCCCGCCAGGACCGCCGTCCACTGGCTGGCCCAGAACCTCGCCTTCGAGATCCTGCGCCGCAGGGGCGTGCGGGTCGTCCGGGTCCGGCACGAGGACCTGCTGCGCGACCCGCGCACCACCGTCGTCCGCCTGGCCGCACGGCTCGGGCTGTCCGCCGGCGGGCTCGACTTCCTCGACGGCCGCCACGCGCGCCTGGGCGTCGCCCACACCGTCTCCGGCAACCCGATGCGTTTCTCCGTCGGCCCGGTCGAGCTGCGCGACCGTCCCGCACCGCTGCCGCGTGCGCAGCGGTGGCTGGTCACCGCGCTCACCCTTCCGCTGCTCCTCTGGTACGGCTACCGCCTCGCCCAGTCCCCTGGAGCCCGGCGATGACGCCGTCGGTCGGGGTCGTCATCCCCACCAGGGGCGACCGGCCCGGCCCGCTCCGCGCCGCGCTGACCGGGGTGCTCGGCCAGGAGTACGGCGGCGAGGTGCGCGTGGTGGTCGTGGCCGACGGCATCCCTGCGCCGCTGGTGGCCAGGCAGCTGCCCGGCGTGGCCGGGCCCGGGAGCGGAGGCCCGCGCGGCGTACGGGTGCTGGGCAACCGGCGCACCCCCGGGCTGCCCGGCGCCAGGAACACCGGGATCGCCGTGCTGGACACCGATCTCGTCGCGTTCTGCGACGACGACGACCTCTGGCTGCCGGGCAAGCTGGCCGCCCAGGTGGCCGCGCTCGCGGAGGAGCCCGCGGCGGCCTTCGCGAGCTGCGCGGTCGAGGTCGAGTACGGGACGCGCCGCGTGCCGCGGCTGGCCGGCACCGACCGGGTCGCCCACCACCACCTCACCCGATCGAGGATGATGATGATCCACTCATCGACGTTCCTGTTCCGGCGCGGCTCGGTGTGGGTGGACGAGAGCGCCCCCGGCGGCCAGAACGAGGACTGGGACCTCGCGCTGCGGGCCGCCCGGCGGCACCCGATCGTCCACGTCGACCACCCGCTTGTACGGGTGCGCTGGGGATCGTCGCACTACGCGGCACGGTGGGCGGACCGGATCGCGGGGCTGGAGTGGATGCTCGCCCGGCATCCGGGCCTGACCCGCGAGCCACGCGGCGCGGCCCGTGTCTACGGGCAGCTCGCCTTCTGCCACGCCGCCCTCGGGCGGCGCCGCGAGGCAGCGCGGTGGTCGTTGCGGGCCTTCTCCGCCCGGCCGGGCGAGCCGCGCGTGGCGATGGCGCTGGCGGTCGCCGGCGGCCTCCTCACCCCGCGCGCCGTACTGCACGCCCTCCACCTGCGCGGCCACGGCATCTGATGGCCGATCCCACATCGATCCCCACGGCCGCTCTGGACCCGGCGTTCGCGGCCGGGATCGGGGCGGTCGGGCCTGGGACGGACAGAGTTCCGGTGGCCGGGGTGCTGCTCGACCCGTTCACCGAGGCGCGGGTGGTGGCGCACATCATGGCCGCGCTGGAGCGCGGCGAGGGCGGTCACCTGGTCACGCCGAACGTCGACATCTGCCGGGCCGCCGCCCGCGATCCGTCGCTGCGTGAGCTGATCGACGCGGCCGAGCTCGCGGTGGCCGACGGTATGCCCCTGGTCTGGGCGTCGCGGCTGCTCGGGCGTCCGTTGCCGGAGCGGGTGACGGGAGCCGACCTGCTCTGGTCGCTGACCGGAGCCGCCGCGGCGCGCGGCCTGTCCGTCTATCTGATCGGGGGACCGCCGGGCGTCGCCGAGGCGGCGCGCGACGCGCTGTGCGGGCGGCATCCGGGCCTGGTGGTGGCGGGCGTCCACGCTCCGCCGTACGGATTCGAGACCAGCCCGGCGGCGCTGGCGGAGATGCGGGGGCGCCTCGTCGCCACGCGGCCGTCCCTGGTCTTCGTGGGTCTCGGGTTCCCCCGGCAGGACCGGCTCATCACGCGGCTTCGGCCCGACCTGCCGGGCACGTGGTTCGTCGGCTGCGGCGCGGCCATCGCCTTCGCCGCCGGTTCGGTGCGCCGCGCCCCCGGCTGGATGGGCGACCACGGGCTCGAATGGCTGTTCCGCCTGATCAGCGAACCCCACCGGCTCGCCCGCCGCTACCTCGTCGACGACCTCCCCTTCGCCCTCCGCCTCCTCACCCGCGCCCTCCTCCACCGCGCACTCCCCCCTCGCCCACCGGACCGCCGACGCTCACCCTGACGGCGCCGAGGAGCGTGATCGTTCCGCAGGCGGAGAGCTCTGGTTCGTCCTTCTGCTCGGTTCTACGCTGCGGTCATGTCCATCGAGCGCTTCGAGCCCTTCCCCGGCTCACTTGATCCTGGCAGCGTGTCCGCCCGCCGCTGCACCTGGCACACGCCTGGGTACAAGCCGTGCCCCGAACCGCCCCGCAACGTCGTACGCACCAGGGACGGGGCACGTTGGTCCGCCTGCGAGGCGGCTGTTCGCGAGATTGCCGCGAAGGAGGGCGTCCCGCTGCCCACTGATCTGGTCTGAGGTCTCAGCTCTCGGCGTTCCACGCGATGATTTGGGCCGTCACTGGTTACGGACGCGGATTCTCGATCCTGGCCTGTTCGACCAGTTCCGCGTACGCGCCGGGCTCGCCGAGGTCCGAATGCCGGAGCAGCGACACCGACCATGGAATCGGGCACGGCGGAGCATGGTCCGGATCCGGGCACAACAGTTTCGTGACGTGTTCCTTGATTTCTTCGGCCTGCTGGGCAGTCGCATAAACGCCAAGCCGGATCTCCCAGATGGTCGGTTCCTCAGACATCGGCACATGTCCTTCCCGGCGGCGCCGCGCCGCCCGCCGCAGAGAAGAGGAAGTGACTTGGTCCCGCCTCCCTTGGGGGACGCCACTGAACACGTCTCGTGTTGGAGTGGCGCTTGTAGTGGCCCTGCGGGCCGGGAATGTCGCGGTCAGGCGTCGGTGTCCTTGGGATGGCGAGTCGAGGCGTAGACGAGGTAGACGGTGCGCCGGGACTCGTCGACCAGGTAGCGGACGCGACCGCCCGCAGTGACCTCGTACTCCCATTGGGGATAGTCGCGGCCGCCGAGCGACCCCGTCGCGAGGCGGCCACGCAGGCGATGCTGCCGGTCGGGGTCGTTCTGTGACAGCGGGTCGGCGCGTAACGCCTCGAAACAGCGCCGGGTGTTCCCGGCCGCGTCCGTACACAGGTCGCTCCAGCCTTTGGCGGCCTCGCTGGTTGCGAAGCGAAGATGCCATTCGTCGCCCACCGGTGGTGGGGCCACCGCGTCTCCGCGCTTGGGGCTCACGGCGCGAGCACCTCGCCGTGGTCCTCGTCGGGAAGCTGCTGAGTGAGCTGTGCGGTAAGCGCTGGGTTCGCCAGTATCCGGGCTGTGGCCCGCCACTCCACGATGACCCGGTGCAGTGTCGCGTGTACGTCCAGATCTATCGCGTCATGAGTGGCGTCGAGAAGGTCCTGAATGAACTGCTGCCTCTCGTCGCCGGACAGGTGCCTGACCCAGGGGAAGACGCGGGGCAAGGCGTGCAGAACGACCTCCGTGCCCTCTTCGCTGGACAGGAGCGCAGAGACCATGCGGGCCGCGACCTCGGCGGTCTCCTCACGTTCGCGGTCGTGGCGAGCGGTGGAGATGAACAGGTCCTCCCCGTCACGCCTCTTGATGTGCACGCGGTGAACCCGCTCCACTGTCTCGGCGACGCGCTTGGAGTGCTTCGACAAGTCGGAGAACGGGACAGTCGGCATGGTCATGCCTAATGCTACTTCGGAACACATTCCGAAGTGAAGAGTTGCCGGTGTGGCGGTGTGGCGCCTTACCTCCCGGACGGTCGTGTGGATCCTGCGCGACGACGGCGTGATCAGCGGGTACGGGCACGGTCGGCGGCGTGGACGGTGTGGCGCAGCAGGAGGGCGGTGGTCACCGGACCGACACCGCCGGGCACGGGCGTGAGCGCCCCGGCGCTGTCGGCGACCGCGACCGCGTCCACGTCGCCGACCAGGCCGCCGTCCTCGGTGGGATTGGTGCCGACGTCCACCACGACCGCTCCCGGGCGTACGTGCTCGGCCGTGATCAGACCGGCGCGGCCGACCGCCGCGACGACCACGTCGGCCGCTGAGGTGACGGCGGCCAGGTCCCTCGTACGGGAGTGGCAGACCGTCACGGTGGCGTTCCGGTCCAGCAGGAGATGGGCGGCGGGCTTGCCGACGACGGTTGAGCGGCCCACCACGGCGACGTGCCGACCGGCCAGGTCGATCCCGTGGTGGTCGAGGATCGCCACGACCGCCTCGGCGGTCGCCGGTGCGAACGCGGGCAGCCCCGCGGCCAGACGGCCGAGCGACAGCGGGTTCGCGCCGTCGACGTCCTTCTCGAACGCGATGGCGCCGGCCAGATCCTCAAGCCTGGCCCCCTGCGGCAGCGGGGTCTGGAGGATGATCCCGTGGACGGTGTCGTCGGCGCTCAGCGACGCCAGCCTGTCGCGGATCAGGGCGGGGCCGGCCTCCGCGCCGAGGTCGACGATCTCGCAGACGATCCCGGACTTCTCGGCGGCCCGGGCGATCGAGCGGACGTACCAGGCGCTGGACTCGTCCGCCGTGGCGACGAGGACCGCGAGCTTCGCCGGGGTCCCGGCCGCCGCGAGTTCGGCGGCCCGCCCGGTGGCCTCGGACCGGATGGACGCGGCGAGTTCCTTGCCGGACAGCACGCGGGCGCTCACTTCGCGATCTCCTCGCGTACGGCGGCGGTGACCTGCTCGGCACGCGCGGCGACGTCGTCCACCTCCGCGGCCTCGGCGGCCAGTCCGGCTCGGACCTTCTCGTCCTTGATCCCGCCCAGGTTGATCTCGATGTTCACCCGGGCGGTGGCCGCTGCGGCCCGCGCGGCCTCGGTGGCGGCGGCGACGTCGGAGACGACGTTGCGATTGGCGACGGGAAGCAGTTCCTCGGCGATCTCGACGGCCCGCCGGGCGACGGCCACCACCTTCGCCGGCACGGTGCCCGCCCCCACCAGCGCCCGCGCGATGGCGGCGGACCGGGCCTCCTTCGCCTCGTCGGTGTCCTTGGGCAGCTTGTAGGCCTCGGCGACCGCCCCGAAGGCCGCCGCGTCGTCCTCGGCCAGGCGCAGCGCCTCCGATCGCAGCACGTCGGTCTCGCCGATGATCCGCTCAATCAGGGACGTGTGCTCGGCGTACCTCTCGCCGGTGCTGTAGCGCGCGACCATCCCCAGCAGCGCCACGGCCTGGGCGGCCTGGAGGGCCGCGGCGGCGCCTCCGCCGGGCGCCGGCACCCGGTCGGCGAGGTGGAACAGGAAGTCGCCGATCGTCTCCTCGCGCATCGCGCCGCCCTCCGCTCGTCGCAACACAACGTGAAAATCCTCCCACGCCCGTCCGGACGCCCCGGCCCCGCAAGTGTCGGCTTAGACGGACCGTGTTCAGCGTTGGTCGGGGAACAGCCAGGACATGGGGGAGATCTTGGAGACGCCAACGGCCATGCCGACCAACTTTGTACCCACTGTGGCGACATCCGTGATGTGCAGGCGCTCGGCCATGGCGATGACGATCGCATCGACGTAGCCGAGCGGCGCGCTCGCCATTCGTCGTACGAGTTCCGCGCTGCGGCGGAGGTCCTCCGCCGTGGGCATGCTGACTGTGAAGTCCCCTGTACCCAGCGCCACGTGCTCGAGCAGGTCGGCCTCATAGAGGGCGCCCTTGCGCAAGTTGTTGCGCAGGAATCCGCAGGTCTCCGCAAGCACCGGCTCAGGTATGACCAGCTGTCCGGGCCAGCCCGACAGGAGTTTGACGCAACGTTCGTGGTGGACGTCGCCCGGCGAGTAGGTGGCGATGAGTGGGTGATGAAAGCTCGTTCGATGACTTAGCGCGACCTCAACTCGAATGAGCTGTCACGGGGGAAGGGTGTGGGGGAGCTTTGGTGGAAGGGGTGGGCTTGGGTGATGTCTGGCCGAGCAGGGTGCCGACGAGGGCGAGGGCCATGCCGAGCAGCTGGATCGGGGTGAGGGCCTGACCGAGCGCCGCCCAGCCGATCACGGTGGCCGACACCGGGCTGAGCAGGGCCAGGAAGGCGACCGAGGTCGCGGGGAGCCGGGAGATGCCGCGGAACCAGATCCAGTACGCGCAGGCGGTGCCGACGATCCCGAGATAGGCGTAGCCGAGGATGTTCTCGGTGGTCAGCGCGGGCGGCGCCCCCTCGATGAGCAGGGCGACCGGGAGGAGCAGCAGCCCGCCCGTGGTCAGTTGCCATCCCGTGAGCGCGAGGGCGCCGACGCCCTCGGGACGGCCCCAGCGCTTGGTCAGCACGGTTCCGGCGGACATGGAGGCGGCCCCGGCGAGCCCGGCCAGCACCCCGACCGTGTCGAGCGCCGCGTCGGCGCGCAGGACGACCAGGCCGACACCGGCCAGCCCCACGAGACCGGCGAGCAGTTTCCGGCCGGTCGGCCGTTCGGCGAGCAGGGCTCGGGCGAAGGCGAGCGCGAACAGCGGGCCCGCCGCGCCCAGTACGGCGGCGACGCCGCCGGGCAGCCGGTACGCCGCGAGGAACAGGAACGGGAAGAACGCCCCGATGTTCAGCACGCCGAGCAGCGCGGCCCGCCAGACCCACATACCGCGCGGCAGCACGCGGGTGACGGCGAGCAGCCCGAGCCCGGCCGGTAACGCCCTGGTCAGTGCGGTGAACAGCGGCCGGTCGTGCGGCAGGAACTCGGTCGTCACGGCGTAGGTCGAGCCCCAGACCAATGGGGTGAGCCCGGTGATGGCGAGCGTGCCCGCGATCGACAGGGATGTGCGGTTCGAGGCTCCCATGATTACTCCTCCGTTGATAATCTCAACGTTGAGATAAAAACATCCACGAAGCTTCAGCGTCAAGTAAACGAACGTTGAGATATCTGGAGGGGTGTCTGTGGGCGATGCGGTGGACCTGTTGCTGGATCAGTGGCGGCGGGAGCGGCCGGACGTGGACCCCTGGCCGATGGGCGTGGTCGGCCGGGTCTCGCGGCTGGCCAAGCTGCTCGACCGGGAACTCAAGGAGTTCTTCGCCTCGTACGGGTTGGAGCACTGGGAGTTCGACGTGCTCGCGACGCTGCGCCGCTCGGGCCCGCCGTACGAGCTGGCGGCGGGTGCCCTGGTCAAGGCGGCGATGGTGACCTCCGGCGCGATCACCAACCGGATCGACCGGATGGTGGCCAGGGGACTGGTCGACCGCCTGCCGGACAAGGAGGATCGCAGGTCGGTCCGGGTGCGGCTCACCGACCGCGGGGTCGCACTCGTGGACGAGATGCTGGCGCCGCATGTCGCGAACGAGGAGCGCCTGCTCGCGGCTCTCGGCCCCCGTGACCGCGACCACCTGGCCGACGCCCTGCGCACCCTCCTCGCATCCCTCGGCGACACGACACTCGGCTAGCGAGCCGAGATCCCACCCAGCAGTCCTTGACGAAACGAGACGGAGAACGGCGGGATATGGCAGAAGGCAAGCCGGTTCTGTATGTGATCGCGTGTGGGGGCCGGCCGGCGGGTGACCTCCCCGCCTTCGTCGAGCGCCTTCAGGCGGACGGCTGGACGGTCTGTGTGATCGCGACGCCGTCAGGCATGAAGTTCGTCGACGCCGAGCGGCTCAGCGCGCTCACGGGCTATCCCGTCCGGTACGACTACAAACGGCCCGAGGAACCGGACGTGCTGCCTCCGGCCGACGCCATGGCGGTCGTCCCGGCGACCTTCAACACGACCAACAAGTGGGCCCAGGGCATCAGCGACACCCTGGCACTGGGCTTGCTCAACGAGGCCATCGGCCTCGGCCTGCCGATCGTCGCCGTGCCGTGGCCCAACCACGCGCTCGCGAGGCACCCCGCCTTCCCCGTCAGCGTGGCCCGGCTCAAGGAATGGGGCGTGCGGGTGATTCTCGACTGGGACCGGCTCCCCGCGCCCGATTCAGGCGTACCCGGAGCGGGTTCCTTCCCCTGGGACGAGCTGCAGAACGCTTTGCACGCCATGCGCGGCACGTTCGGCTCTTCGTCCGGCTGACACCTGCAGCCCTCGATCCGCTGCTCGACGCTGTCACCCGTGCCCGTCGGGCAGTCGTTCGGGCGGGCTCGACCTCCAACGCGCCGTCCAAGGAAGGACACCGGAACCATGACACAACCCGGCGACTACGGCCTGCCTGGGTCGCTGAACCGAGTGCTGAGCGACGTGGCAGCCGAACGGGCCGCCCAGGATGCGATGTGGGGAGTACAGGACCACGCCGACGGCACCGGTCCCGGGTACGGACCCGAGGCCGAACTCGCCAAGCGCGCCGTGACCGACGCCGCGGCCGAAGGCCGGCTGACCTGGCGGCACATCCTGCACGAGGAGGTGCTCGAAGCGTTCGCCGAGGACGACGCCGACCGCCTGCGCGATGAGCTGATCCAGGTCGCCGCGGTCGCGGTCAAGTGGGTCCAGGACCTCGACAGACGCACCCGCTCGCAGGAGGCACCAGCACCACCACCGGTCACGGGCTGAGCCGTCTGCCCGGGTTCTTCTCCGTGAACGGGTTGAGGGAGGTCAGATCGCGGACGGCGGCCAGATGAGTGGGGAAGTTCGGATCGAGGAGACCCAGGAGGAGGACGACGGCCCAGGCGAGGGCGGCGATCAAGGCGCCGTCGTCGAAAGGAGACGGGAGCGTGAGGCCCAGCCGGTGGACGACGAGAAGAACGGCGAGGGGGACCAGGGCGATTATCAGGGTTCGGGTGGTCTCCACGGCACGGACGTGCCAGGTGCGACGCGTGGCCTCGGGGGTGGTTTCGCGGATGGGGAGCCGGTCGTACTCGGCTGTGAGGATGGTGCGGGTCAGTTCGGCGATGCGGGTGCGGAAGTCGTCGTGGCTGGTCGGGGACGGCAGCGCGATCCAGAGTTGGAGGTCGACGACCGCTTTCGAAGCCTCGATCGCACGGGCACGGACGACGGCCCTGGTCAGAGAGGTTCCACCGCGGGCGGCGGCCGGGATCCCTGCCCGCAGGAGGACGGCGACCTTGGCCAGCAGGGTGAGGATCTCCTGACGAGCTTTGGGCGGGAGCTGACCACGACGGTCGGGTTCGGTGCGGGCGAGGATGGTCGTCAGGTGCTCGAAGAGGGCCTCGGCGGGAAAGGTGGGGGACTCGCGGTCCCACAGCCGCATCGCCCCCTGAACCGGAGCCCACGCGAGGACCAGGCCCACGCAGAGGACGCCGATGCTCTGGACGATCGGCATCCACCACCGGCCCGCCAGGTCGACGGCCGATGCTGGGCCGCTCGCGTAGCGGCCGTACAGGGCCACCGGAAAGCAGCCAAATCCCACTACGTTGACCAGCGGGTTGATGAGGAAGCGGAAGAGCAGGCGATGCCGGCGGTTCTCGGACCAGGCGACGATCCCGAAGAAGACCACGAGCCGCCGACGGCCGATCTGAGCTCCTGCCAGGAGTCGACGGAGAAGATCGTCACCAGGACGGTGCAGGCCACGGCGAACATCAGTAGCAGGGCGAGCAGAGACACATACCCATCGACGTTTCTCCGTCGGATCGACCAGCGGGCGGTGGACACCGCCGCCGACCGGTAGCGGCCGCGCAGGCGTGCGGGGTCGGTGGCGGGATCCAGGCTCCGGGCGAAGAGCGGCCAGGCGCCGTCCAGCTTCTTCGCCAGGCCGAACACCTCCGCGAGGTAGGGCCTCTCGTCCTCCACAGGGTCGGCCACAGGGTCGGCCACAGTGGCGGGCGCCGTGGCGGACGCGACGGGTTCGACAACGGGGGGTACCGCTTCTTCGGTCATGAGGTGGTCCTCACGGTGAGCGGATCAGGCAGGTAGCGGGACCAGTGGGAGGAGCGGCCCACCACACGCGGGTCGGCCTGTCTGCAGACAGTACAAAGCGAGGAGACGTCGCGGTGGATACAGGATCGTGTCGGATGCGCGGTCATCGTCCCTCTCCGAGGAGGACGACTGGTGGCATCGGCTCATCGCGGGCCGCACCGGCAGAGGCCGCGTCTCTGGAACACGCCGGGCATCACACGTCGGTCAGGGCCCGTACGCGGACGGCGTCCTCGACGGGGAGGGAAGGCGGGGTGAGGGCCTGGCGGGAGTCCATCGGGCGGTAGGCCGTGCGGGACAGGCCGGTCCAGGTGAACGCGGACGGGGCCGGAGCCCGGCGGGACGTGCAGGCGGCCGCGATGCGGCGAGCGGCGCGATCGGTCCAGGGCAGGCCGCACCAGGCGTACAGGTCGCGGAAGCCGTCGAGCGGCGCCGCGCACAGGTCCTCGTAGCGCACGACCCTGATGCCGGTGGTACGGCCGGCCACTGTGCGAACGAACTGGTGGGCGACCCGCCACAGCATGGCCGCCCCCGTGATCACGTCCTGACCGCCGACGACGGACTCCAGCTCGGCGACGTACGGATGGTCGCGGACCAGGAGCGGCTGGCTCAGCAGTTCGCGGACGTCCACCGACCAGCCGAGCCGTTGCCAGCTTCCGGCGAACGACACGGGGTCGCGGACCACGACGACCACCCGGCAGCCGAGGCGGCGGGCGAACCACTCGGCGGACAGCAGCGCGAACGGGTCGTCGAGCAGCGCCCGCCGCGCGACCAACCGGCCGAGGGTGAAGGCGGTGCCGTATTTGGCCATTCTGGCGAGGTCGCCGGGCCGGTGGTTGCGGCGCAGTTCCGCCCGCCAGTTGTAGCGCAGCGCGACCGTACGGGAGAACGCCCGCAGCCAGGGCGTCTCGTCGTCGGGGCAGATGTACTGGAACCGGTGCGTGACGGACGCGTCGAGCACGCCGGGGGAGCGGCCGGGCGGGCGCTGCGGGTTGAGCGGCTCGTTGACGTAGACCAGGCGGCCGCTCGCCGTGAGCATCCGGCCCATCCAGCTCGTGCCGCTGCGCGGCAGGCCGGTGACCAGCACAGGAGGCCCAGCCGGTGTTGTCACGACGCCGCCCTCCCGGCGCCGCGCGTGTTCCCCACCAGGCAACCGGCCGCGAGGGGCCTGTCGGTGAGGCGGCCCACCCCGAAGGGGCGCAGGCCGTAGCGGCGGTGGACCTGTACGGCGGGCAGCAGGTTCTTCACCAGCACCCCGCCCGACCATCCGAGCGCGGCTCCCAGCGCGCCGTGCGCGGGGACCAGCAGCACGTCGAGGACGATCGTCACAGCCACTGCGGCGGACACGTTCGCCAGGCTGGCCGTCGTACGCCCGGCCGCCACGAGCACGACGTCGACCATCCCGCAGGCCGTGGCGACCATCATCGTGGCCGACAGGACGAGCGCGATCGCGACACCTCCCGCGTACGCAGGCCCGAACAGCGACAGCGCCCACGGCGCGAGCGCCGCGTACCCCAGCCAGAGCGGCCACGTCAGCCCGACCAGCCACCTCGTCGTGGTCCGGTACACCCTCCCGGCGGTGCCGAGGTCGCCCTCCGCCAGGGCCCTGACCAGGCGGGCCTGCGCGGCCTGGGCGAGCCCCTGCCCGGCGAGCTGTCCCACCACCTTGAAGCGGGTCGCGGCGGTGTAGACGGCGGCGGCGGCCGGCCCGGCGAGCAGCGCGACGACCACCACGTCGAGCCGCTGGAACACCGACTGCACCGCCGCCGCCACCGACCGGGGCGCGGTGTGCCGCCAGAAGGCGCGCACGTCTTCCACGTCGTACGGCGCGAGCCCACGCAACCGGGCGGCGGCGAGCACCGCGCAGGCCACGGAGGGCAGCGCCCAGGCCGCCGCCAGCGCCGCTGGTGGAGCCCCGGCGAGTACGGCCGCGGTGACGAGAGCGAGCTGGCCGAGCGGCTGGACGGCCCCGGAGATCAGCAGGGTCGGCCGCATCGTGCCGAGACCGCGGGTGGCGCACACCAGCACGTCCGACAGGACCACGAACGGCAGGGCGGCGGCCAGCACCGTCCAGACGCCGGGGGACACGCCGGTCAGCCCGGCCAGCGGACCGGCTGCCAGCCAGACCCCGGCCGCGGCCACGCACGCCAGCGCCGCCACCGGGGCCAGGACCCCCCGTACCATCCCCGCCGACGCTGCCGAAGGTATCCGACGATGCGGTGCGCCTGCCGACACCCCCCGCGCCGAACCCGGCGACGCCGCTGGAGGTGGTGTCCGTTGACGCGGTGCGCCTGCCAGGACTCTCCGCTCCGGTCCCGGCGACCCGGCGTTCCGCGTCGTTCTCGTACGGCTCCCGGCGAGGGCGTGGACGAGGCCGTTGCCGGTGTCGAGGCGTACGACGCCCGCGAGCATCAGGCACGCCGTGGTGGCCGTGAAGAACGCGCCGGCGGCGCGTGGTTCGAGCGTCCGCGTCACCACCAGCACGATCGCGAACTGCCCGATCGCGGCCGTCGCGGCGGCGGCCAGACCGGCGGCGCCGTGCCGCGCGAGCCCATGCCGGAACAGCTTTCGGCGGAGCCGGCCCAGGCGGAACAGCCAGCGGTTCGCCTCCCCGGTCAGCGTCGCCATGACGGGTCGGCTCCCAGCCAGCGGACGAGCAGGGCGTCCCAGGGCTCGAAGTGCTCATGCAGGCGGCGGCGCACCGACTCGGGCACGACGCCCGTACGCGGGCGGGCGTTGTGCCGCGCGAACTCCACGCCGCCGATCCGGGGCAGGTCCAGGAACTCCAGCACCCGGTCGTACGCGGAGGCCGGATCGTCGAACATCCGCCCGCTGTCGAGCACGAGGATCCGGTCGCGGCCCAGGAGGGGCTCCAGCCGGGCCAGTTGCTCGGCGTACCGGCCACGGGCGAGATAGGCGTGGTGGCGGTGGGCGGCGCTCACGTAGCCGGGCACGTCGCGCAGCCGTTCGACCTCCCCTGCGAGGCGGAGCGGTTCGAGCTCGACGGCGCGCTCGAAGCTCGGCTCGGTCTCATAGCCCCGCGCCAGCTCGTGGGCGTGGGCGGAGCAGGCCCGCTCGACCGGGTCCCGGACCAGGACGATCAGCTTCACGCCGGGCAGGTCGGCGGCGATCCGGGCGCCCGCGAGGGGATGGAAGAGGTAGTAGGGGGTGGATTCAAAGGCCTGAACGCGGCCGCCGTGCCTGCGGCCCAGCGCCCTGGCCGTGGTCACCAGCGGGAAGTGGGCGCGATACCAGGGCAGGCCCCGGTCGTAGGCCATGTCGAAGTAGTGGACGCCCTTGCGCAGCACCGGCTTCATGACGAGCGGGTGGCGTGACAGCGCGCGGTAGAGCGAGGTCGTGCCGCACCGCTGCGCCCCGGCGATGAGGAACGAGGGGAGCACCCGCGCCTCCGTGGTGAGCCGTCCGGCGGCGAACGAGACGGCGTGGGCCGAGCGCTTCAGTACGGACGTCATGGTCGCCCCTTCCGTCGTCCCGGGACGGAGGAGGCTTTCCCGCGCGCTCGGGCGCGTCCGACAGGTTTCACAGGAGGCACTCCAGGTGGTCGATGACGGGGTTGAGCCAGAGGGCGGGGGACCCGAGCGGCTCGTGGCCGTCGCGGCGGTGCCGCTCGGCGAGGGTGATCAGGTAGTGGGCCGCCGTACGACGCGCCGCGGTGGCGTCGGGGCCGAACGGCTCCAGGATCCGGCCCGCCTGGGCCAGGCAGGCGCGGGCGGCGACCGGGGGAGACATCCGGCGCAGCGCCCGGTGGAAGAAGTGGTGCAGCGCGTCGAAGCCCACGGGCACGCCGACGGCGAACCGCTCCCAGTCCCACACGAGCAGCCGTCCGTCCGCGCCCGCCGCCGTGTTCCACGGAGTGAAGTCCCCGTGCCACGCCGCCGTCCGGCCGCGGCCCGCGCACGGGCCGGCGTGCAGGTCACCGAGCAGGTCGCTGTGCAGGTCAGCGGGCGGGACGTCGTGACGCATGGGTGTGGAGCCGCCTGTGGCCTGCCGGGTGACGCGGCCGAGGGCGGCGATCTCCTGGACGGCCGAGGCGAGCAGGCCGGCGGGTACCCCGCATGAGGTGACGGGGCGGTAGAAGACGGAGTGGAAGGCGACGGGGCGGGAGGGGACGGGCAGGGGTGACAGCGCCAGCACCTCCAGACCTCGCCACACACCCTGATGCAGCACCGTGGGCGGCACGACGACCTTGAGCGGCCGGTCGGCGAGCCCGCGCAACACCTCGCCCTCGTGCCGCACCAGTTCGCGCGCTCGCTCGGAGTCGCCGATCTTCACGAACGCCACGAGCCCGGAGGCGTCGTACGCCTCCAGGACCGGCTTGCGGTTGGCCCGGCGGGCGGGCCTGACGTGGACGACGACGCGCACGCGGCGGCCGAGGACCTCGCTCAGGTGTGTCTCGATCGTGCCGGACGCCCCGCCGGTCCGCAGGCCGCGGCCCAGCGCCGCGTGCCACCAGGCGCGGGGGACGACCCGCCGGGGGACGAGGCGGTGCGGCAGCACGGTGCGCGCTGCCACCCCGGCGGGCCAGGAGCCGTCCGATCTCCCACCGGCCAGGTAGCGGCCGCGTCCCGCCGGGGAAGGGGGGAAGTGGTCGCGTGCCTCACCGGCCGAAGAACGGGCGCGTCCCTCGCCGGACAGGATGCGGTCGCGTTCCCCGGCGGGCGGGAAGTCCTCCCCGGCGGGCGGGAACAGCGCTTCCATCACCTCGTCGAGGTAGCGGAGCCGGATGGTCGCGTCCCTCATGGCCGCCGCCGATCGCCGGGGAACGCACCGGTGGCCGTCGTGGCTCCGTTGCGCCAGAGGAGGGCGAAGGAGATCAGGTAGAGGGTCAGGGCGCTCACCAGCCCGTCGTAGACGACCATGTAGAGCAGCACGAGGATCATCACGAGCGTCCCCGCCTTGCCGATGGGCGACCGGTCGGCCCAGTAGCGCCGCACCGCTCCGGCGAAGAAGGCGACGTACAGCAGCGCCCCCGTGAAGCCCTGGCTGATCAGCAGCAGCCACAGGTGCCCGTCGCTCCCGAGCGGGGGATGGCCGCAGTCGGGGCACCACGCGCTGCGGCCCGTCGTGGCCGTGCGGTGACTGCCGTAAGCGGTGCGGGTGTTGCCGTAGCCGATGACCGGAGACGAGGTCGCGACCCGGACCGTGGTCGCGATCGTGAAGGCCCGGATGCCGTTGCTCTGTGGATTGTCCAGGCGCTGGGCGACGATCCCGCTCAGCGGCGACAGCAGGAACGCGACCCCGGCGACGGCCGCGACCAGGCCCGCGAGGAGAGGACGCCCACCCCGGACGGCCAGGTACGCCGCCGAGACGCCGAGCCCGATCCACAGGCCCCGGTTCAGCGAGTAGACGACCGGGACCGCCGCGACGGCGAGCAGCAGCACGGCCGCCGCCCGCCGGTACGGCCCGCCGTAGGTCCACCAGCCCACCACGAACCAGATCACCAGCACCGAGACGTCGCTGCCCCAGGCGTTGGCCCACTCGAACGGCGCCTCCGGGCGCGGCGAGGCGTGCCCGAGCACGTGCTGCACCTGGGCCGCCGTCGGATGGATCAGGTTGGCGACGAACGGGTTGCCGCCGAGCCACGACGGCAGCGCCATCTCCAGTGGCGAGGTGAACTCGAAGCGCGGGACGAGGACGCCGAGCAGGCCGCCCGCGACGGCAGTCAGGAACAGCGCGCCGAGCCACCTCACCAGCGTGCGCTGCGGCAGCTCCGCCACGCTCAGGTTGCCCAGGTAGAGCACCATGATCAGAAGGGCGACGTAGACCGCGAGCCGCATCAGGTAGCCGATGACCCGGCCGGTGCCGAGCTCGCCGTAGGTGCCGTCCGGGGTCTCGGCGAGCGTGAGCGCGCTGACGAGGTAGCCCACGAGCAGCAGCGCCCACAGGCCGAACCCCTTCGGCACCCTTGTCGGCCGCCTGCGCCACAGCACCACCGCCATCGGCACGGCCAGCACCACCACCGACAGGGCTCCCAGGCCGAGCGCCCACCAGAGCGGGTAGCCCAGCAGGAGCGCCCCGATCGGCCACGCCGCCGCGGACGCCCGCCCGGGTCCTGTCGCCGGTCCTGTCGCCGGTCCGCTCATCGGCACGCGGTGCCTGCCACGCGCCGGTTCACGTTCCGGTGCGGGTGGCGGGGCGTCCGCGGACTCCCGGCGCTTCGCGTGCGCGGGCCGGGCCGCGGGCAGCCGCCCGCTCCCGCCCAAGCCGTACGGCGCGGGGTCGGGAGACGCGGCGTACGGCGGAGGATCGATGCGGCCGGAGAAGGCGGCGTGTGGCGTCGGTGACGTCAAGCGCTCCACCTCGTGGGCTCGGTGACGGGCTCGGGAACGGGCGGGGTGAATCCCTGAGGCACGGTGACCACGCCGAGGACCCGCGCTCCCTGCCGCCCGAGCTGCCGTACGGCCCGGGTGACCTCGGTGGAGGTCGTGCGCCTGAGGCCGACGAGCAGCAGGGCGGCGTCCGGGTGGGCGGCGCGGCCGGTCACGACCGTCACCGGCACGAGGTGGGCGAGCGCGGCGCCGAGTCCCCTGGCGAGCTGCCTGGCGGCGCCGTCCGCCCCGGCCCGCCTGGCCCCGCTGTCGGCCCCCGCCCGCCTGGCCCTGCCGCCGTCCCCGCTCCGCCGAGGTCCGGTGTCGGTCCCGACGCCCTCGACGAGCAGCCGGTGCGGTCCGCCGCCGAGAGACGTGGCGACGGTGGCGGCCATCTCGCCGAGGATCTCCGGATCAGGTCTGACCGGCAGTTCGGCGAGCAGGGGCAGGCCGCACATCCGCTCGACGTCCGCACAGGTGCGCAGTCGCCGGTCCGTGTGGTCGCGGGCGAAGGCGGCGCCCGCCCCCGCGAGTATCCCGAGGAACAGGCCGCTGCCCAGATAGAGCGGAGGGCTGGGACTGCCGGGCCGCGCGGGCGGCCGGGCCGGGCTGATCACCGTGCCCGGCGTGACCGCGACCGTCCTGAGCGCGTCGTAGCGCAGGGTGAGATCCGACACCTGGCGGGCCAGCACGGCCTGGCGCCGGGCCGCTCCCAGCCGGGCCGTGGGATCAGCCTGCCCGGCCGTACGCGCGGTCTGCCCGGTCTGCGCGGCAGCCTGAGTGGCTCCGGCGGCCTCGTCCAGGTCGTCCTCCACCTGGCGCAGCCGCGCCGAGATGAGCTTGAGCTGGGCGGCGAGCGCGTCCTCGGCGGAACGGGCGCGATTGCGCAGGTACGCCTCCGCGTACGCCTGGGCGCCCGCCGCCGCGGCCCCGGCATCGTACGCCGTGTAGGAAATGGAGAGAACGGCGGAATTGGGTGGCACGTCCACCATGACGTGTTCCCGTAATTCCTCCGGATCCTGATATTTCAGAGTTCTGGCGGCAAGGGCGGATACGACCGCCGATCGGGCGACCTGTGATTCGGTGTCGAGATTGAGTGGTTCGCGTTGCCGGGTGCTCGGTGTGTTGAGTTGTTCCTGTACGCCGGTCGGCAGCACCTGCACCTGGGCGACCGCCGTGTACCGCGCGGGGGTCGCCGCCAGCGCCGCGGCCCCGCCGCCCACTCCGGCCAGCAGGCAGGCGGTCACGACCAGCCGCCTGCGCCGGAGCACCGAACCGTACTCCCCGATGTCCCGGCTGTGCGGCGGCAGGCTCATGGACCTCTCCGTGCGCTCGTTCGTCACCCCGCCGCGGTCGCGGCACAGCGGCGGCACGCCGTCGGAGACGGGCGCGTCCGCGGTCCCGGCGGCCCTCCGGCGTGACCCGATTTCGAACTATAGGCGGCGGCGGGCTTTCGCCCCCGGCTATTGCTGAATTTCCTCAGGACAATGACCGCCAATTAGCTACTTAAAACCCGCTATTTCGGTACACGTGAGATCGAGAAAACGGCCTCGGAATCCGGGGAATCGGTGGGATGGTGTTCACCCATCCATTGCGGGGACAGGGGGCGCGATGAGACGGATCGCCGGCATGGCCGTACTGGTGGCGGGGGCGTGCCTGACCGCCTGCGGGGGCACCGCGACGGGCGGCACCACCACAGGGGGCGTGGGACCGGGAGACCACACGGCTCCGGGAGACAGCCGCGGGCCCGGGGACAACGCCGGCTTGGGCGGCATCGTGGGGCCGGGCAAGCCGGGGAACGGCGCCGCGCGGACGCAGGCCGCCTGCGCGGTCACGGACAAGCTGATCCCGACGTGCGGGGCGTGGTGGGGGATAGCGCCCGACGTCTTCTCCGGGCGCGGCCCGGTCCGGGCGATCGAGCTCGCCGAGAGGCGGATGGGCCGCAGGGCCGACATCGTGCACGTCTATCACCGGGGCGGCGAGCTCTTCCCGACCGCCGAGGAGCGGGAGGTGGCGAAGGGACCCCGGCTGCTGCTGGTCAACTGGAAGCCCGCGCTCGACCACACCTGGGCGGAGGTCGCCCGCGGCGACGTGGACGGGCGGATCGACCGGCTCGCCGACCACGTCAGGCGCACCTTCCCCGGCCGGTTCTTCCTCACGATCCACCACGAGCCGGAGAACGACGTACGCGAGGGCGGGGGATACTCGGCGGCCGACTACACCGCCATGTTCCGCCACGTCGTGACCCGTCTGCGGGAGCGGGGCGTGCGCAACGCGGTGACCGTGATGACCTACATGGGCGCGCCCAACTGGGCGGCGAGGCCGTGGTTCGGCCGGCTCTACCCGGGTGACGACGTGGTCGACTGGGTGGCGTTCGACCCCTACGCCGACGGCCGGGTGGGCGACTTCGCCGCACTGGTCGACAAGACCCGTCCCGACGTGCCGGGCTGGCCGGGGTTCTACCGGTGGATGCAGGCCAGGTTCCCGGCGAAGCCGATCATGGTCGCCGAGTGGGGCGCGTTCGAGCGGCCGGACGCGCCGCACTTCAAGCGCGACTTCTTCGACTCCGTCGCCCGCCAGATCGGGAACTATCCCCAGATCAAGGCGCTGGTCTACTTCGACTCGCCGCTGGCGCCCCGGGGGGACACCCGGTTCGACACCACGCCCGGCGCCACCCGGGCGTTCGCCCAGCTCGGCCGGGACCGCCGCTTCACCTCCACGCCGGTGCCGGCCTCCTGACCCGCCCGCTCCACCGCCCGCGGCGGCGCTCCCCCGCGAGGCGCCGGAGTCGGACGACAAGGGTCTTCACCCACCGTTCGGCCGATCTTCACGTCGGGCGTGCGGTCCGCGTCACGACGCGTTCCTAGCCTGAGCTGGTCGCAGACACCCCCCCTGTGGAGGACAGCCATGCCGTCCCGCCGGATCACCGCTCTCGCCGCCGCCCTCACGCTGTCCGCCGCCTCCCTGGGCCTGTGGGCCGCCGGGGGCCTCAGCGCCCACGCGGCCACGTTGCCGACGCCCGACCACACGGTGGTCGTGGTCTTCGAGAACCACGCCTACTCCCAGATCATCGGCAGCTCCAGCGCGCCGTACATCAACTCGCTGAAGAGCGGCGGGGCCAACCTGACCGCGTTCTACGCCGAGACCCACCCCAGCCAGCCCAACTACTTCGCCATGTTCTCCGGGTCGACGCAGGGCATCACCGACGACTCCTGCTACACCCCCGGCTTCAGCTCCAAGCCCAACCTGGCGTCGGAACTGATCGCGGCGGGCAGGAGCTGGGCCAGTTACAACGAGACGCTGCCCAGCCAGGGCTCGACCACGTGCAGCAGCGGAAACTACGCGCGCAAGCACAACCCCTGGTTCGGGTTCTCCAACGTGCCGACGTCCACCGCGTACACGTTCGCCCAGTTCCCCACCGACTTCACCAAGCTGCCGACGGTGTCGTTCGTCGTCCCCAACCTGTGCAGCGACATGCACGACTGCTCGGTGTCCACCGGTGACACCTGGCTGAAGAACAAACTCGGCGCGTACGCGACCTGGGCCAAGACCCACAACAGCCTGCTCGTGGTCACCTTCGACGAGGACAACCGGCTGAGCGGCAACCGCATCGCCACCGTGCTGTACGGGCAGCCGGTGCGGGCGGGATCGTCCTCCGGGACCACCTACAACCACTACAACCTGCTGCGCACCATCGAGGACATGTACGGCACCGCCCACGCGGGCAACGCGGCGTCGGCGTCGGCCGTCTCCGGCGTCTGGAACTGACCGCGTGTACCTCGCGGACAGTCGCGGCGCGCCCGCCGCCGTCGAGCACCGGGGACGGCGGTGGGCCGCGGTTCCGGGAACCGTGCTGGCCCTGGGCGCGGTGAGCCTGATCACGGACGTGTCGGCGGAGATGGTCACCGCCGTGCTGCCGCTCTACCTCGTTTCGGGCCTGGGGCTGTCCCCGCTCGGCTTCGGCGTGCTGGACGGCGTCTACAACGGGGTCGGCGCCCTGGTGAGGCTGGCCGGAGGCCACCTCGCCGACGGCGGGGGCGGGCGGCACAAGGCGGTCGCCGTGGCCGGCTACGGACTGTCGGCGCTGTGCAAGCCGCTGCTGCTGGTCGCCCACACCCTGCCGGTGATCGGCGCGGTGCTGGCCCTCGACCGTACGGGCAAGGGCCTGCGCACCGCGCCCCGGGACGCCCTCATCTCCCTGGCCACCCCGCCTGAGCGCCGGGGGCGCGCGTTCGGCGTGCACCGGGCGATGGACACCACCGGAGCCCTCTGCGGGCCCGTCCTGGCGTTCCTGGTGCTCGGAGTGGCGGCGGAGGGCTACGACGCCGTGTTCACGGTCAGTTCCTGCGTCGCCGCGCTGGGCGTGGTGGTGCTGGTGCTCTTCGTCCCCGGCCGTCCCGCCCGTGCCGAGGCGAACATCAATGCCGCCGACACCGCCGCCCACACCACGCGTGCCGCCCGCACTACGAGCGCCGCCGGCACCGACGCTCACGGGAGCGCGGCGTCCTCCGGTCCGCTCCGGGTGACCGCGCTCCTGCGGATGCCCGGCGTACGGCGGCTTGCGGCGTGCGCGGTGCTGCTGGGGCTGACCACGGTGAGCGACTCCTTCGTCTACCTGCTGCTGCAGCGCAGGTTCGAGGTGCCCGCGCAGTGGTTCCCCCTGCTGCCGCTCGGGACCGCGGCCGCCTTCCTGCTGCTGGCCGTGCCCGCCGGCGTGGTCGCCGACCGGATCGGGCGGCGGCGGTTGTTCCTGCTCGGGCACCTGGCGCTGCTCGGCGCGTACGGGCTCGTGCTGGCGGCCCCCGGCGGGCCGCTGCCGGTGATGGCGGTGCTCGTCCTGCACGGCGCCTTCTACGCGGCGACCGACGGCGTGCTGGCGGCCGCGGTGACCGGCCTCGTGCCGGAGGCGATGCGGGCGAGAGGGCTGGCCCTGGTGGGCACCGGCCAGGCCCTCGCCCGGTTCGCCTGCTCGATCGCCTTCGGCGCCGCCTGGACGGCCTGGGGCGACGGCCCGGCGCTGGCCGTCGCGGCGGCGGGGCTGGCGATCTCCACCCCCGCCGCGATCGCCGCCTTGCGCTCGCCGGCGCGCCCCTCCGCGCAGCGGACAGCCTGAGCATGTGACGGAAAGGAACCCCGTGCCCGTCCCGCGCCGTCTGACGGTCCTGCTGACCGCGGTCCTGCTCCTCGGGGGCCTGTCCGTCTGGGCGGTGGTGCACGCCGCCGCCCGGGCGGAGAGCCGGAGCCTGCCGCGGGCGGGGGAGCCCGCCGCCGGACCGGGAGCGGTCACGCTCGCGGCGGGACACGAGCGCAGGATGCTCTTCCGGACGATGGCGTGGGGTCCGCACCGCGACGAGGTGGTCTCCGTGCCCGCGGACGACCCGGGGGCCCCGCGCGTCTCGGCGGGGGTGCGGTGCCTGCGCTTCCACGCCTCGTCCGGCACCGGCGCCTGTCTCCAGGCCGTGCACGGCTCGCTGGGCGACACCTACCGGGCCGTGGTGCTCGACGCGCGCCTGCGGGAGCGGCGCGCGTTCCCCCTCGCCGGCATCCCCACCCGCACGAGGGTCTCGCCGTCCGGCCGCATGGCGGCGTGGACCGTGTTCGTGAGCGGCGACTCGTACGCGGGGACGAACTTCTCCACCCGCACCTCGATCCTGGACACGCGCACCTGGTCCCTGCAGGACAACCTGGAGACCTACCGCGTCGTCAAGGACGGCCGGCCCTATCACGCGGCCGACGTCAACCTGTGGGGGGTGACCTTCGCCGACGACGGCCACTTCTGGGTCACCCTCGCGACCGGGGGCCGGACGTGGCTGGCCCGCGGCGACGTCGCCGCCCGCACCCTGACCACGGTCCGGCGGAACGTGGAGTGCCCGTCGCTCTCCCCGGACGGCACCCGCGTCGCGTTCAAGAAGCGGGTGCCCGGCCTGCCCGAGGACGCGCCGTGGCGGCTGTACGTCCTCGACCTCCGGACGATGCGGGAGACCCCGGTCGCCGAGCGGCGCAGCGTCGACGACCAGGCGGTGTGGATCGACGCCCGCACGCTCGGCTACGCCCTGCCGGGGGACTTCGGCGCCGATGTCTGGACGGCGCCGGCGGACGGCTCGGGCGCCCCGCGCCGCCTGCTCACCGCGGCGCTCGCGCCCGTCGTCGTCGAGTGAGCGCCGTCGCGGCTAACGGATCCAGCCGCCCGAGGTGACGAGGTTCAGGACGGACCCGACCGCGCGTTCGACCGTCATGCCGGTGGTGTCGAGGACGAGGTCGGCGTCCTCCGGCTCCTCGTACGGGTCGGAGACGCCGGTGAACTCCGGGATCAGCCCGGCCCGCGCCTTGGCGTACAGGCCCTTGCGGTCGCGCCGCTCGCACTCCTCCAGCGGCGTGGCCACGTGGATCAGCAGGAAGTCGCCGCCGACCTCCGCGACCATCGCCCGCACCTCGTCCCGGGTCGCGGCGTACGGCGCGATGGGCGCGCAGATCGCCAGGCCGCCGTGCCGGGCGACCTCGGCGGCGACGAATCCGATCCGGCGGATGTTCAGGTCGCGGTCCTCCCGCGAGAACGTCAGCCCGGCCGACAGCAGGCGGCGCACGACGTCGCCGTCCAGGTAGGTGACGGTGCGGCCGCCCCGCTCCAGCAGCGCGTCGCGCAGCCCCCGCGCGATCGTCGACTTGCCCGAGCCGGACAGCCCGGTGAAGAACACGACGAGGCCCCGCCGGTGCGGCGGCCCGGGGATCGTGACCGGCGCGGGGCCGGCGTAGTGCTCGGTGGCGCCGTAGTTGCGGGCCACGTGCTCACGGAGTTCGAGGTCGATCTCGGCGTCCTCGCGCGGCGCGAGCGGCACCGCGACCACCATCGCCCCGGGCAGCCGCTCGGCCGCCTTGAGCGCGGCCCGCACCACCGCGGGGCCCGCCTCGCCGAAGACCAGGGGCATCAGGAGCACGGCCGCGTCCAGTTCCTCCGCGGTCGCCGCGACGTCGTCGAGCGCGGCCGAGTCGAGCGGCCCGCGCATGGTCACCGCGAGGACCTCGCCGCCGTCCGGCAGGTCCTTGCGCACCTCCTCCGGCGTACGGCGCAGCCGCGAGAACGGGCCGTAGACGGGGGCGTCGAGCGCCTCGACCGGCCCGGCCGCGTGGTGCCCGTCGCGCTCGGTGACGGTCAGCACCGCGACTGCCGCGCCCTCGGGGTCCTTCAGCGTCACCCGGTCGCCGGGCCCGATCTCGTCGGGCAGCGCGATGGTGACCGGGTCGGGCCAGGGAGCGCCGCCGGGCAGCCGCCCGCGCCCGGCCACGCTCTCCACCTCCGCCGCGGTGAGGAAGCCGGTCAGCGGCGCGTACGCCCCGGACAGCAGCAGCTCAAGGTCGGCCAGCTCACGCGCGTCGGGCGTCCACTCGATCATGATTTCCGCTTCGTGGGTCGGTGGGTCGTCGGATGGTCAGGAAACTTTACCCCGGAGTACGGCGGACCGCCCGTGCCCGTTGCCCCGCCCGTTCCCCGCCCGTTCCCCGCACGTCTTCCCCGCGCCTCGCGATCGATTCCGCGGCGCATTTCCTTCACGCCGACCTTTTTCGCATAACACAATCCTATGTGCAAATCAGATTATTGTGGATAAATCTACACATAGTGGCCCTGTTGTGAAAGAGGCTCTTTTGGTGGGGCGGTATTCGGTCTAATGTCTGTCGGGCGGAGCGGAAAAGGAGTGACTGTGGCGAACAAAGGACGCACGTTCATGTCTGCCGGGATGCTGCGGGCGACGATGCAGCTGGCCCTGGTCAAGAATCCGGTCACCGTCTACCGGAACTTCAGGCGCACCTACAAGACGATATCCACCGTCCGGCTCGGCCCCTACCCCAAGGCGATCTATTCCCTCGACGCCGGCCAGTCGGCGGTGAGTCACTACTTCTCGGTCATGCGGCAGATCGGCGCACTCGACAAGCCCGACGACGACCTGCGAGTCATCCTCTTCCCGGAATTCGCCCTCAACGGGGTGATCGAACAGGGGCCGGGCGATGGCACGACCAACAGTCAGCTCGTCCACTCGGCCGCGAACCCGCACAGCGAGGAAACCGCCCGGGCTGTCTTCGACGAAATCCACGCGCAGCTCTCCAAGCTGTCTCCCGGATTCGTCGTGGCGGCGGGCGGAATCGCCGTCGACACCGGTGAGACGCTCCCCAGCGGCAAGAAAAAGGGGATGAACGTGGGGGCCGTGCTGGAATCGCACGAGCAGACCCGTGTCTACTTCTCCAAGCACAACGAGAGTGGCATCGACGGCTGGGACTCCAATCGGTACGAGGTGCAGCCGGGCACAGGTCCGATCGCGCGGACCGTCAAGGACTCGTCGGGTGGCCGGTCCGCCACCTTGGGCGCGATCATCTGCCTCGACATGGTCAAGGGCCCCTTCTCGGAGGAATTCCGCGAACTGGACCTGGTGGCCGTGTCGTCCGCGGGAACCCCCCACTGGAGGCGGATGTGGATCGAGAATTCCCCGGTCGGCGCGCAGACCGAGATCGCGGTGGCCGACTCCATGATGGGCGGACGGATCGGAGGCGGACTGTTCGTCCGGGGCGAGTCGCCGAAGCACCCCTACCTCAAGGGGCTGCACTCGCTCGCGGGCCGGGGACTGCTCGCCGACATCCTGCTCGCGGCCTACGACTTCTTCCTGGCCGTCAAGCCCGGCGACGCGCTCGGCGACCGGCCCGACTACGTCATCCGGGGCGAGAAGCGGTACAGCGTCGACGGCATCCTCGTCTGGACCAGCGACCCGCGTGAGCTGCCCGAACTGCCGGGACTGGTGAAGCGTCTGGACGAGAACACCGACACATGATCCTCACGAGGGCCGGACATCGGCGGCGACGTCCGGTCCTTGTGTTGTCGATCCCGCGACGGGTGCGGGTCAGATGAGGCGGGCGAAGTGGTTCTGGGGCCGCCGGATCACCATGGTGATCTCGTCTTCGGTGCCGTTGAGCCCGCCCCGCGAGAGCGCGGCCACGGCCCGGCAGACCAGGGCGACCAGGGTGGGGTGCGGACCCCGCCGGGCCGAACCGCTCACCGCCGAGTAGTCCTCCGCGATCATGAGCCCGCGCATCAGGCAGTACGCCTGGACGCCCTCGCGCGAGGCCAGCGGCTCGTAGACCGCCGGCAGCGGTCCCACGGACCCGGCCGGGGCGAACGCCCGCCACACCGTCCGCCGGAACCAGCCGGGGATCGTCCGGTCGCAGAAGCCGTACGCCGACCTGCGGTCGCGCATCTTGAGCAGCAGCAGCCCGCCGGGGCGCAGCCCGGCGACGAGCCGGTCGAGGACGAGCTCGGCGTGGCGGATGCGCTCGAGCAGGAACGACACGTAGACGACGTCGAAGGAGCGCGGCGGGATCGGCACCAGGCGCAGGTCACCCAGGTAGGACGCCTCCAGGTCGTCGCGGGCGGCGGTGCGCGCCCGCAGGGCCGGGAGGTCCTCGTCCACCCCCGTCATCCTGGGCTCGTACCGTCCGACGTCGAGCACGCCGCCCCGTCCGCACCCGGCGATGAGGATGTCGAGCCGCCGCCCGAGCTGGTCGGTCCACTGTTCGCGGATCCGCTGACTGAACACGTCGTCCTGGTCGGCGGACGACACCCGAACCTCTGTCATGACACCGAGAGTAATGACCTGACGACTCATCGTTGCGCATTTGCCGTCGTCGGTCGCGGGAGGCGAGGGCTCCGCGGACCGCGAACCCCGGGCGCCCCGAGCGGCCGGACGGAGCGAGCCGGATAAACCGGGGTAGCCTTGGTAGCCGCGGCCCGGTCGGGATCGTCTCGTGGATCGGGCCCGTGTCCGCACGCCGGCTGTCTTTGTCACGGGGCTTTTGAAGGCATCGATGTCTCTTTCCGGACTGCTCGACCTCGTTTCCGCCGAACCAAGGCTGGCCGCCGCGCTCGACGCCGCCGGGCAGCCCGCCGATCCGCGCGCCCAGTTGGGCGCCGACCTGGTGGCGCCGCCCGCGCTGCGGCCATTCGCCGTGGCCGCGCTGTCCCGCGTACGGCCCGTGCTCGCCATCACGGCGACCGAGCGTGAGGCGGAGGACCTCGCGGCGGCGCTCACGAGCCTGATCGACGAGAGCACGGTGGCCGTCTTCCCCGCCTGGGAGACGCTGCCGCACGAGCGCCTGTCGCCCCGCAGCGACACGGTCGGCCAGCGCCTGGCCGTCCTGCGGCGGCTGGCGCACCCGATCGAGGGCGACCCGGCCGCCGGGCCGCTGCGCGTCGTGGTGGCCCCGGTCCGCTCGCTGCTGCAGCCGATCGTGTCCGGCCTCGGCGACCTCGCGCCCGTACGGCTGCACGCGGGCGACGACGCCGACCTGGACGACGTGGTGGTCCGGCTGGTGCAGAACGGCTACCACCGGGTGGACATGGTCGAGAAGCGCGGCGAGGTGGCCGTGCGCGGCGGCCTGCTCGACGTGTTCCCGCCGACCGAGGAGCACCCGCTCCGGCTGGAGTTCTGGGGCGACACGATCGAGGAGATCCGCTGGTTCAAGGTGGCCGACCAGCGCTCCCTGGAGGTCGCGCGCGACGGCCTGTTCGCCGCGCCCTGCCGTGAGCTGCTGCTGACCGACGACGTCCGGCGGCGGGCCCGCGAGCTGGGGGAGGAGCACCCGGCGCTGAAGGACGTGCTGGACCAGCTCGCTGAGGGCGTGCCGGTCGAGGGCATGGAGGCGTTCGCGCCCGTGCTCGCCGGGTCGATGGACCTGCTGCTCGACCATCTGCCGGTGCGGGCGGCCGTGTTCGTCTGCGACCCCGAGCGCATCCGCGGCCGGGCCGTCGAGCTGGTCCGTACGAGCCAGGAGTTCATGGAGGCGTCGTGGATCGCCGCGGCGGCCGGCGGCGAGGCCCCGATCGACCTGGAGGCGGCCTCGTTCCGGACGCTGGAGGAGGTGCGCGACCACGCCCGTGAGCTCGGCCAGCCGTGGTGGAGCATCGCCCCCTTCGGGGAGGGCGTCGAGCTGGAGGCCCAGGACGTCGAGGCGTACCGGGGTGACACGCAGCGCGCGCTCGCCGACATCAAGGGCTGGCTCGGCGCGGGCCGGGCCGTGGTGCTGCTGAGCGAGGGACACGGCCCGGCCGAGCGGATGGTCGAGCTGCTCCGGGGCGTGGACGTGGCGGCGCGGCTGGTGCCGTCCCTCGACGGCCCGCTGCCCGCCGACGTCGTGCAGGTCACCACCGGGCGGATCGACCACGGGTTCATCGCGCCCGGCGTCGCCGTGCTGACCCATCTCGACCTGGTCGGGCAGAAGGCCTCGACCAAGGACATGCGGCGGCTGCCGTCGCGCCGCCGCAACATGGTCGACCCGCTCCAGCTCAAGGTCGGCGACCACGTGGTGCACGAGCAGCACGGCGTGGGCCGCTACATCGAGATGGTGCAGCGCACGATCCAGGGCGCGACCCGGGAGTACCTCGTGATCGAGTACGCCAGGGGCGACCGGCTGTACGTGCCGACCGACCAGCTCGACGAGGTCACCCGTTACGTCGGCGGCGAGGCCCCGACCCTCAACCGGATGGGCGGCGCCGACTGGGCCAAGGCCAAGACCCGGGCCAAGAAGGCGGTCAGGGAGATCGCGGGCGAGCTGATCCGGCTCTACTCGGCCCGGATGGCCTCCCCGGGCCACCCCTTCGGCCCCGACAGTCCGTGGCAGCGGGAGATGGAGGACGCCTTCCCGTACGCCGAGACGAACGACCAGCTCGAAGCGATCGACGAGGTCAAGCGCGACATGGAGCGGGCGGTCCCGATGGACCGCCTGATCTGCGGCGACGTGGGCTACGGCAAGACCGAGATCGCGGTGCGGGCGGCCTTCAAGGCGGTGCAGGACGGCAAGCAGGTCGCCGTGCTCGTGCCGACGACGCTTCTGGTGCAGCAGCACCTGTCGACGTTCGGCGAACGGTTCGCCAGCTTCCCCGTCACGGTGAAGCCGGTCTCCCGGTTCCAGACCGACGCCGACGTGCGGGAGACGCTCGACGGCCTCCGTACGGGCGGGGTGGACGTCGTGATCGGCACCCACCGGCTGCTGTCGCCGGAGGTCAGGTTCAAGGACCTCGGCCTGATCATCGTGGACGAGGAGCAGCGGTTCGGCGTCGAGCACAAAGAGGCCATGAAGCACATGCGCACGCAGGTGGACGTGCTCGCCATGTCGGCCACGCCGATCCCGCGGACGCTGGAGATGGGCCTCACCGGCATCCGCGAGATGTCGACGATCCTCACTCCGCCGGAGGAGCGGCACCCGATCCTCACCTTCGTCGGGCCGTACGACGAGAAGCAGATCGGCGCGGCGATCCGGCGCGAGCTGATGCGCGACGGCCAGGTGTTCTTCGTCCACAACCGGGTCCGCACGATCGACAAGGTGGCCGCGCGGCTGCACGAGCTGGTGCCGGAGGCGCGCATCGCGGTCGCGCACGGGCAGATGAACGAGACCCAGCTCGAAAAGATCATGGTGGACTTCTGGGAGCGCAACTTCGACGTGCTCGTGTGCACCACGATCGTGGAATCGGGCCTGGACGTGCCCAACGCCAACACGCTCATCGTGGACCGGGCCGACAACTACGGCCTGTCGCAGCTCCACCAGCTGCGCGGCCGGGTGGGCCGGGGCCGCGAGCGGGGGTACGCCTACTTCCTCTACCCGCCCGAGTCGCCGCTGACCGAGACCGCGCACGAGCGGCTCGCCACGATCGCCCAGCACACCGAGATGGGCGCCGGCATGTACGTCGCGATGAAGGACCTGGAGATCCGCGGCGCCGGCAACATCCTCGGCGCGGAGCAGTCCGGGCACATCGCCGGCGTTGGCTTCGACCTTTATGTCCGGATGATGGCCGAGGCCGTCCAGGAGCAGAAGGCCAAGCTCACGGGGGGCACGCAGACGGAGGAGCGGCCGGACGTCAAGGTCGAGCTGCCGATCAACGCCCACGTGCCGCACGACTACGTCACCTCCGAGCGGCTGCGGCTGGAGGCGTACAAGCGGATCGCGGCCATCGGCTCGGAGGACGACATCGCGGCGGTCCGCGACGAGCTCACCGACCGGTACGGCAGGCCGCCGCAGGAGGTGGACAACCTGCTGGAGGTGGCGCGCTTCCGGATCAACGCGCGCCGGGCCGGGCTGACGGACGTGACGCTGCAGGGTCAGCAGATCAGGTTCGCCCCGGTGGAGCTGAGGGACTCCCAGCAGGTGCGGCTGCAGCGGCTCTATCCCCGGTCCCTGTGGAAGCAGGCCACCGGGACCCTGCTCGTGCCGGTGCCCAAGACCAAGCCGATCGGCGGGCAACCGCTGCGCGACCTGGACCTGCTGAAATGGTGCGGGGACCTGGTCGAGGCCCTGTTCCTGGAGCCGATGCGGGTACAGTGACCCGCGAAATCGTCAACACCACGCCTGGCCGGTGTCGTTCGGGAGGATTGTCCGTGAAGTCGTATCGAGTGCGCGTCGCCGTGACGCTGGCGGCGGTCGGTATCGCCATGACCGCCTGCGGCGGCCCGGTGCAGGCGGGTTCCGCGGCCATCATCGGCAATGAGCGCATCACCTCCAGCCAGGTGAACGACGAGGTGCGCGCGCTGCGTGCCGACCTCGCCGCGAACAAGATCCCCGAGGAGCAGCTCCAGCTCCCCGCCTCGCTGCCGCAGATGGTGCTGCTCAACATGACCTTCAGCAGGCAGTTCGAGGAGCTCGGCCGGCGCAAGGGCGTCGCCGTGAGCGACCGGGACATCGACGACCTCGCCACGGCCCAGGGCGGCTGGACGCAGTTCGACAAGGTGCTGCTGGCCAACGGCATCCCGCGGGACCAGAGCCGTGCCTTCCTCCGCGCCTACATCATCCGGTCGAAGCTGGCCCAGCAGGCCGGGGCGGGCCAGGACCAGGAGAGCCAGGCCGCCGCGGGGCAGAAGGTGCTCCAGGAGGCCGACGCGACGGTCCCGGTGAAGTACAGCCCGCGGTACGGCAAGTACGACCCCCAGCAGGGCTTCGTGGCCGACGACCGCTTCGGCGCCTACACGCCCGTCGCGCCCCCTGCGAACCCCGCGGAGGCGCCGCCGGCCGCCGGCTGAGCGGTGGCCGCTCACCGGTCGTTAGGGTGAGGGCATGTCGTTGATCGTGGTGACCACCTCGCCCCGGGTCGCCCCGGGCCTGCTCGCTCCCGCGGCGTGGCGGGCCCTCACCCGGGGCCGGGTGCTCACCGGCAGTCCAGATCATCCTTGTCTGCCCTATCTCGACGAGGCCGGTGTTCCGGTCGAGGTGGTGACGCCCGACCCGGGCGCGCTCGCCCGCGAGAGCCGTACGGGGACGGTGGTGTGGCTGGCCGCCCAGGACGGCGACGAGGACCTCATGCGCGCCGTCGGCCACGCCGCGATCTCCCTGGACGACCCGCCGGAGATCGAGGTGGTCCCCGGCTCCTACGACCTTCCCGGCGCCCGGGTGCTCGATCTCGTCCAGGTCATGGACCGGCTGCGCCGCGAGTGTCCCTGGGACCGCAAGCAGACCCACGAGTCGCTCGCGCCCTACCTGGTCGAGGAGGCCTACGAGGTGCTCGAGACCATCGACCAGGGTGACTACCCCGCCCTCCGGGAGGAGCTGGGCGACCTGCTGCTCCAGGTGATGTTCCACTCCCGGGTGGCCCAGGAGCGGACGGCCGAGGGCGGCGGCTTCGACGTCGACGACGTGGCCGCCGGCATCGTGGAGAAACTGGTGCGCCGGCATCCCCACGTCTTCGGCGACGTCCGGGTGACCGGGGCCGGAGAGGTCAGCGACAACTGGGAGACGATCAAGGCCGCCGAGCGCGCCGCCAAGGGCGAGACCGCGTCGGCGCTCAGCGGCGTGCCGATGGGCCAGCCGGCGATCTCCCTGGCCGCCCAGCTGCTCCGCCGGGCGGGCCGGGCCGGAGCGCCCGCCTCGCTCGCCGACGGCCTCACCGCGGGCGCCGGGGCCCGCCTGTTCGCGCTCGTACGGAAGGTCCAGGAGGACGGGCTCGACCCCGAGGCCGAGCTCAGGGCGGCGGCCAGGGAGTACCGGCGGCGCGTCGAGCAGTGGGAGGCCGGCGAAGGGCAGGACGGGGAGCCGCGGGACACGCCGTGAACCGGAGCCCCTCCGCGATACGGGGTGGTGGAGACCGATAGGCTCTGGTCGCAAACCGCCCGTCTTTTTGCTAGGAGCGTTCGTGGCTGCCATCGAGGCCGTTACCGCCCGCGAGATCCTCGATTCCCGTGGGAACCCCACGGTCGAGGTCGAGGTACTGCTGGACGACTACAGCACCGGCCGCGCCGCCGTTCCGAGCGGCGCCTCCACCGGCCAGTTCGAGGCCGTCGAGCTGCGTGACGGGGACAAGAGCCGCTATCTCGGCAAGGGTGTCGAGAAGGCCGTCCTCGGCGTCACCGACGAGATCGCCGACGAGATCATCGGCTTCGACGCCGAGGAGCAGCGTCTGATCGACCAGACGATGATCGACCTCGACGGCACGCCCAACAAGGCCCGCCTCGGGGCGAACGCGCTCCTCGGCATCTCGCTGGCCGTCGCCAAGGCCGCCGCCGACAGCGCCGACCTGCCCCTGTTCCGCTACATCGGCGGCCCGAACGCGCACATCCTGCCCGTGCCGATGATGAACATCCTGAACGGCGGCGCGCACGCCGACACCAACGTGGACATCCAGGAGTTCATGATCGCGCCGATCGGGGCGGAGACGTTCTCCGAGGCGCTGCGCATGGGCGCGGAGACCTACCACACGCTCAAGGGCGTGCTCAAGGAGAAGGGCTACGCCACCGGCCTCGGCGACGAGGGCGGCTTCGCGCCGAACCTGCCGTCGAACCGCGACGCGCTCGACCTGATCCTGGTGGCGATCGAGAAGGCCGGATACACCCCGGGCCAGGACATCGCGCTCGCGCTCGACGTCGCGGCGAGCGAGTTCCACAACGACGGCGTCTACACGATCGACGGCAAGGGCGTGTCGTCCGCCGAGCTGATCTCCTTCTACGAGGACCTGGTCCGCTCGTACCCGCTGGTCTCCATCGAGGACCCGCTGAACGAGGAGGACTGGGAGGGCTGGAAGGCCATCACCACGTCCCTCGGCGCGAAGGTCCAGCTCGTGGGTGACGACCTGTTCGTGACCAACCCCGAGCGGCTCGGCCGCGGCATCGGCGAGGGCGCGGCCAACGCCCTGCTGGTGAAGGTGAACCAGATCGGCACGCTGTCGGAGACCCTCGACGCGGTCGACCTCGCCCACCGCAGCGGCTACCGCTGCATGATGAGCCACCGCTCCGGCGAGACCGAGGACACCACGATCGCCGATCTCGCCGTGGCCACCAACTGCGGCCAGATCAAGACCGGCGCCCCGGCCCGCTCCGACCGCGTGGCGAAGTACAACCAGCTCCTGCGCATCGAGGAGCTGCTCGACGACGCGGCGCGTTACGCCGGTCGCTCCGCCTTCCCGCGCTTCAAGGGATAACGGCGGCGTGACGGGGTAGCCTGCGGCGAACGCGGGCGGCCCGGCCCGGCGTCGTACGGACGGGCGGCGCGGCACCCCGCCGCGCCGCACCCGGCGTGACCGGGCCTGTGCGAGCACCGACCGGGAGGGGTGGTTTCGGTGGCGGCGACGCGGCCGCAGCTCACCGGGCGCGCGGCGATCCTCGCGGTCGTCGTGTGCGCCATCGCCATGAGCCTGGCCTACCCCGCCCGGGAGTACGTCGCCCAGCGCCGGCAGATCGCCCAGCTGGAGGCGCAGCAGGCGAACGCGCTGAGCAAGCTCCAGAAGCTGGAGGAGCGGCGCCGCCGGCTGGAGGACCCGGAGTACATCAAGCGCCTGGCCAAGGAGCGGCTCTTCTACTGCGAGCCGGGGGCCGACTGCTACCAGGTGCTCGACGAGGAGGCGGCCGGCTCCACCGCCGCGAAGGCCGGGAGCAGGCCGCCGGAGCGCCCCGCGTGGTACGTCACGCTCTGGCGGTCCTTCGAAGCGGCGGACAGAGGGTCTGACAGGGGACGGCCCGCCGCACCGGCGGCGCGGCCGAGTCCCGCGACCTCCGTGGGGCGGCAGAAGAGCCCGGCGCCGTCGGTGGGATGAGACCGCGGACGGCGTCCGGACCGGCGCGCCGGCACCGCGGCGAAGCACCGTGGCGGAGCATCGGGGCGGGCATCGGGGCGGGCATCGGGGCAGGCATGGTGAAGGGCGAGGAGATCGACGTGGCGGACCAGGTGGACCAGGCGGACCTGGCGGCGGCGCGGGCGCAGCTCGGGCGTCCCCCGCGCGGGGTGCGGGCCGTCGCGCACCGGTGCCCCTGCGGGCTGCCCGACGTGCTGGAGACCGCGCCGCGGCTGCCGGACGGCACGCCGTTCCCGACCCTGTTCTACCTGACCTGTCCCAAGGCGGCCTCGGCCATCGGCACGCTGGAGTCGTCCGGGCTGATGAAGCGGATGCAGGCCCGGCTGGCAGAGGACCCCGAACTGGCCGAGGCGTACCGGGCGGCCCACGAGGACTACCTCGACCGCCGCGACCGGGCGGCCGGCGAGGAGGGCATGGAGCCGCTGCCCCGCGACATGCAGAGCGCGGGCGGGATGCCCGGCCGGGTCAAGTGCCTGCACGCGCTGGTCGCGCACGAACTGGCCGCGCCCGGCGTCAACCCCTTCGGCCGGGAGGCCCTGGACGCGCTGCCGCGGTGGTGGGCCGACGGACCCTGCGTGACGGACGAGGAGACGAGCACCGACGGGGGGACCCGGGCATGAGGCGGGTGGCGGCGATCGACTGCGGGACCAACTCGGTCCGGCTCCTCATCGCGGACATCTCCGGCGACGACCTCACGGACGTCGAGCGCCGGATGGAGATCGTCAGGCTCGGCCAGGACGTCGACAGGACGGGACGGCTCGCGCCCGAGGCGCTGGAGCGCACGTTCACCGCCATGCGCGGGTACGCCAAGCTGATCAGGGAGCACGCCGCGGGCGAGGCGGTGCCGGTCCGGGTGGTCGCGACCTCGGCGACCCGGGACGCCGCCAACCGGGCCGACTTCACGGCCGGCGTGCGGGAGATCTTCGGCGTGGAGCCCGAAGTGGTCTCCGGCGACGAGGAGGCCAGGCTGTCCTTCACCGGCGCGACCCGGGGCCTCGCGCGCGCCGGCGCCGCCGCCGAGACGCCGTACCTGGTGGTCGACATCGGCGGCGGCAGCACCGAGTTCGTCGTCGGCTCCCGGAGCGTCGAGGGCGCGCTGTCCGTGGACATCGGGTGCGTACGGCTCACGGAGCGGCACCTTCGGGCCGATCCCCCGGCGGACGGGGAGGTGACGGCCGCCGTCGCCGACATCGAGGCGGCCATGGACCGGGTGGAGGAGCACGTCCCCGTCCGTACGGCGCGGACGCTGGTCGGCCTGGCCGGTTCGGTCACCACGGTCGCCGGGATCGCGCTGGACCTGCCCGCCTACGACCCCGAGCGCATCCACCATTCGCGGATCCCCGCCGAGCGGGTCCACGAGGTGTCCGCACGCCTGCTGCGCATGACCCACGACGAGCGGGCGGCCGTACCGGTCATGCATCCGGGCCGGGTGGACGTGATCGGGGCGGGCGCGCTGATCCTCGACCGGATCGTCCGCCGGTACGGCTTCGCCGAGGTCGTGGTCAGCGAGCACGACATCCTCGACGGGATCGCCTGGTCGCTCGCCTGACCGGCCGGGAGGCGCAGCTCCGCCTCCGGCCCGCGCGGGTCCTCGCCTGACCGGCGCGTGCGCCGCGATGTGTGCCGCGATATGTGCCGCGCGTGCCTGACCGGCGCGTGCCTGACCGGCGCGTGCCCGGCGGGCGCGGGCCTGACCGCTCACGCCGCCCGCACGGGCCGCTGCGGCGCACGGGCCGCTCCGGCACGCACCGGTTGCTCCGGCATGCGCAGGGCTCGATCTTGTAGCTATTACGCATTGCGTAGTACTCTGCGGTGCGTGGACAGTAGCCAGCTTCTCAAGGGGGTCCTCGACCTGGCCGTCCTCGCGGTGCTCGCCGAACGTGACAGCTACGGCTACGACGTCGTACGCCGCCTGCGCGAGGCGGGGCTGGAGGACGTCGGCGACGCCTCCGTGTACGGGACCCTGCGGCGGCTCTTCAAGGCCGGAGCGCTCAACTCCTACGTGGTCGCCTCCGACGAGGGGCCGCACCGCAAGTACTACGGCCTGAACGACGTCGGCCGCTCGCTCCTCCGGAACTCGGCGACGACCTGGACGTCGTTCGCCGCCACCATGAACGACCTGCTGAAGGAGGTCGCATCGGCATGAACTCCCCCCTGACGCCCAAGGCGTACGCCGACGCCGTGCGCGAGGCACTGGCCGATCTTCCCCCGGAGGACCGGGAGACCCTGCTGGAGGACCTTCACGACCACATCTCGGAGGTCGCGGCCGAGCCGGGACTGTCCCTGGAGGACCGCCTCGGCGCCCCGGAGGCGTACGCCGCCGAGTTGCGCGCCGCCTACGGAGGCCGGTCGGCGGGCACCGCGACCTCCCGGCGCGGCCGGCTGCGCTCCAGGACGGCCGGGGCGGCCCGGCGCGCCCACACCCGGATGCTGGGCCTGCCGCCCTACCGCCAGGCGGCCGCCTTCCTCCCCGAGTTGCGCCCGGCCTGGTGGGTGCTGCGCGGCTACGCGATCGCGCTGGCCGTGCTCGCGACCCTGACCTCGCCCGGGCTGGTCCCCGGCGACCTGGTGGCCTGGGTGTTCACCCTCACCGTCGTCTGGGCCTCCGTCTGGCTGGGCCGGCACGCCCGCACCGGGCCGAGGGGCTGGGGGCGGACGCTGCTCGCCGGGGCCAACGTGCTGGCGGCGGTCCTCGTGATCTCCGCCATGGCCGACGCGTCGAGCACGTCGCCGATGAACGTGTCCTTCGACTACGGTCCCGGCCCCGCCGCCGTGGGGCCTGGGCGATCGGTCATGATCGAGCGGGCCGCCACTCTGGACGGCGGTCCGGTCTACAACATCCTCCCGTACGCCGCGGACGGCACTCCGCTGCGCGACGTGCGTCTCTACGACCAGGACGGCAGGCCGCTCACCCTGCGGCCGGAGGACTTCGGGCAGATGCTCGTCATTCCCTGCGAGGGGGAGCCGCCGCTCCGCAACGCCTACCCCCTGCCGCTGACGCCGTTCGACCCCCGGGCGGCCCGGGAGCGCGACTGCGCCCCCAACGCCGCCTCCGCCACCGCCACGCCGGGTCCCGCGGTCACGGCGGCCCCGGGCGACGGCGGCGAGGAGGCGACCCCGACACCCGAACCCTCCGCCGCGTCACCGGCCCCGTCCCCGACGAAGCCGAAGCCGAAGCCGGGCCGCCAGGGGGACTGACCGGTCAGGCGCGCAGCCGGACCGGCAGCGAGAACAGGCCGCGCATGATCATGCTCGGCCACCACCGCAGCTCGGCCGGGTCGACGGCGAGGGTCAGATCGGGGAAGCGCTCCAGCACCCTGCCGATCGCGGCCTCGCCCTCGACCTTGGCCAGGGCGGCGCCGATGCAGTAGTGGGGGCCCCGGCCGAAGGCGAGGTGCGGCTCGCCGATCCGCCCCGGCGTGAACGTGTCCGGGTCGGCGAAGGCGCCGGGGTCCCGGTTGGCGGCCAGAAGTGAGACGAGGATCGGCTCTCCGGGCCGCATCTCCTGGCCGCCGATCACCACCGGCTCGGTGGGGAAGCGCCAGGTGGCGTTCCGTACGGGGCCGTCGTAGCGCAGCATCTCGTCGATGTAGTCCGGCAGCAGGGCGGGATCGTCGCGCAGGGCCCGGGCCTGGGCGGGATGCCGCAGCAGCGCGAGGAGGCCGTTGCCGATCAACGCCACCGTCGTCTCGTGACCCGCGACGAGCAGCAGGAACGCGGTCGAGGTCAGCTCGTCCTTGTCGATCTCGCCCTCGTTGGACCGCCGGACGAGGTCGGTGAGCAGGTCGTTGCCCGGCCTCGACCGCTTGAGCTCGACCAGGTCGTCCAGGAACGCCTCCAGGCCGTCGGTCGCCCGGGCGATCTCCTCCACCTCGGACGCCGCCGCGGAGTCGATCACGGAGGCGTGCCGGTGGAAGACCGCCCGGTCCTCCTCGGGCACTCCGAGCAGGTCGCAGATGATCGCGATCGGCAGGGGGTAGGCGAGGCCGGTGACCAAATCCGCCTCCGGGCCGTCGAGACGGTCGAGGAGGTCGTCGGTGATCTCCAGCGCCCGGGCCCGCAGCCCCGCGATCCGCCGGGGCGTGAAGGCCGCGCTCACGAGACGGCGCAGCCGCGCGTGGTCGGCCCCGTCCGCGTTGATCATGTGCCGGGCGAGCGACGGCCGGTGATCGAGGGGCAGGCCGAGACCGGCCGCCTGCCACTCCGGCGAACCGGCGGCAGGGTCCTTGGCGAGCGACGGGTGGGTCAGCGTGGCGACGGCGTCCTCGTACCGCGTGACCAGCCATGCCTCGCAGCCGGGCAGCGGCACGCGGCTGATCGGCGCGTTGCGCCGCAGCCAGTCGAAGGCGGGATAGGGGTCGGCGTCGAAGGCGGGGCCGAACAGCGGGGGGCATGAGTCGGTGGACACGGGCCGATACGTACCCACCTCCGCCGCCGCGGAAAAGATCGGAATCTTTCTCGGTGCGTGACCTCCTGACACCCGCGCTCACGCGCGCCGAGCGTGCCGGTTCCCAGGCGTCGCGCCCGGCCGTCGCGGGCCTCGTGAGAGCCGGCTTCCGGCCGACGCATCCCCGTCCCACCTGGCACGATCGGTGTTATGAGCTTCGTTCCTCCCGGTTCCGGCTGGCCGGGCGACCCCGCCGATCCCGGCACCCCCGTCGCCCGTGACGCCCACGAGGTCGCCAAGCTGGCGGCCGAGAGCCGTACGCTCGCGGACCTGACGGCCAGGCAGTCGGTGTGCCGGGCCTGCCCCCGGCTCGTCGAATGGCGGGAGGAGGTCGCCGACGTCAGGCGGCGGGCGTTCGCGGACGAGACCTACTGGGGCCGGCCGATCGCGGGCTGGGGCGACGACGCGCCGCACACGCTCATCGTGGGCCTGGCCCCCGCCGCGCACGGAGGCAACCGTACCGGGCGGATCTTCACCGGCGACCGCAGCGGCGACTGGCTGTTCGCCTCGCTGCACCGCACCGGGCTCGCCGCGCAGGAGACCAGCGTCCACGCGGGCGACGGCCAGCGGCTGATCGGGGCCCGGATGATGGCGGCCGTGCGCTGCGCGCCGCCCGCCAACAAGCCCACCCCCGAAGAGCGCGACACCTGCTTCCCCTGGCTGGCCGCGGAACTGGCGCTGGTCGCGGGAACGACCCGGGTGGTCGTGGCCCTCGGCGGCTTCGCCTGGCAGGCGGTCTGGCCCGCGCTGCGCGCGGCGGGGTTCACCCTGCCGTCCCGCAGGCCCGCGTTCGGGCACGGCGTGGAGGTGCCGCTCGTCCACGGCGCGGCGCCCGTCACGCTCATCGGCTGCTACCACCCCAGCCAGCAGAACACCTTCACCGGCCGGGTCACGGCGGAGATGCTCGACGCCGTTTTCGCCCGAGCCGCCGCACTCGGCACCACCGCCTGATCAGCCCTTGTGAACGGATTCACGAGTGTGAACCGGATCACTCCCGGAATTTCACGGAAATTTTTTGCCGCAACATCGCCAGCGAGTGACCAAGTGGGGAAAATCACTCGACCTTCGGCCCTTGCGCATTGGCCTCGTGGCCAACCCGTGACGTAAGCTTGTGAATGGTTTCACAAGCCTTGGAGGGCATCGTGGCAGACCGCAAGCCGCAGCACATCGTCATCGTCGGCGGTGGATACGTGGGCCTCTACTCGGCTCTTCGTCTCCAGCGCACGCTCCGCCGTGAGCTCCGTGACGGCAGCGTGCGGATCACGCTCATCGACCCGCAGTCGTACATGACCTACCAGCCGTTCCTGCCCGAGGCCGCGGCCGGCAACATCTCGCCGCGCCACGTCGTGGCGCCGCTGCGCCGGGTGCTGCCGAAGGTCCGCATCCTCAACGGCAAGGTCTCCAAGGTGCACCACGAGGCCCGTACGGTCACCTTCGAACCCCCGGCGGGTGAGTCGAGGGAGATCGAGTACGACGTCATCGTCATGGCCGCCGGGTCGATCTCGCGGACGCTGCCGATCCCCGGCCTGGAGGACGCGGCCATCGGCTTCAAGACGGTCGGCGAGGCCATCGCGCTGCGCAACCGGGTCATCTCCCTCCTCGACCGCGCCGACTCGGCCGAGGACGAGGACGTGCGCCGCCGGGCGCTCACCTTCGTCGTGGTCGGCGGCGGCTTCGCGGGCATCGAGGCGCTCGCCGAGCTGGAGGACATGACCGAGGACGCGATCAGGTACTACCCGGGCATCGACAAGAAGGACCTGCGCTGGGTCCTCATCGAGGCGTCCAACCGCATCCTCCCCGAGGTCGGCCCCGAGATGGGCGAGTGGACCGCCGAGCAGCTTCGCGAGCGCGGCATCGAGCTCAAGATGGAGACGTTCCTGCAGTCCTGCGAGGGCGGCCTGGTCAAGACCTCCGACGGCGACGAGTTCGAGTCGGCCACGATCGTCTGGACCGCGGGCGTCAAGCCCAGCCCGATCGTCAACTCCACCGACCTGCCGCTCGACGAGCGCGGCCGGATCAAGACCACCACCCGCCTGACCGTCGCGGGCGTCAAGGGCGCCTTCGCCGCCGGCGACATCGCGGGCGTGCCCGACGTGACCAACCCCGGCCAGTTCTGCGCCCCCAACGCCCAGCACGCCGTACGGCAGGCCCGGGTCCTGGGCGACAACATCACCGCGTACCTGCGCGGGGAGGAGCTGAAGGACTACCGGCACAAGTACGTCGGGTCGGTCGCGGGCCTGGGCCTCCACCGGGGCGTCGCCAACGTCTACGGCATCAAGCTGCGCGGCCTCCCCGCCTGGTTCATGCACCGCACCTACCACCTGTCGCGGGTGCCCACCGTGAACCGCAAGGTCCGCGTGGTCATGGACTGGACGCTGTCGCTGTTCTTCAGGCGGGAGACCGTCTCCCTGGGCGAGATCGAGCACCCGCGCGACGAGTTCCGGGCGGCCGCCAAGAGCGGGCTCAAGCGCTGAGTCGCGGGCCGTACCGCGCCGCCACGGAGGCGCCCGGCCCTCGGCGCGGTACGGCCCGGCGCTCACCGCCGGGCCGTTTTCGCGTTCTCCACGCCCACGACAGGTGGTGTCATGGAGGCCCGATCGCGGCCGGGCGCTCCCGGAGGCTCTCCCGTTCCTTGACCGGCCAGCGGCCACGGGCGCCGTTCACCGGCCGTGGAAAGGGGGACAAGCCGCGTAAGACGTAACTTGCTTACAGAGGAGTGATCCGTGACATATGATCGCGGCGCCCCCGTAGCCCAATGGCAGAGGCAAGCCCCTTAAAAGGGCTGTGGTGTGGGTTCGAGTCCCACCGGGGGCACCGAGTGCCGCCTCACCCAATCAGCCCATGACCTGCGGGAGCGTGCCCACGGGCCGATCGTCACCGTCCGGCTGAGTACGGCTGGCACCGATCGACTACGGCCCGTCTTGCCCCCCGTGTGCCCCCGAAATCAGATCTCGCCAAGCGCCTCGGAGATGCGTTTCCGCGCATGCTCCTCCTGGCCGGCAATGCATTTGGCGTAAACGTGCAGCAGTACGGCGACGCTGTGCCCCGCCCATTCGGCTACCTGGGTTGCGGGAACTCCGGCGTTGAGCCACGTGGAGACAGCGGCGTGCCGAAGGTCGTATGGCCGTTTGGCGAGCGGTGAAGCGAACTCCTCAGGGGTCAAGGCCGCTTCGCGGGCCTTGCGCCAGACGCGGTGGTACGTGCTCTCCTGGAGGTCCGCCCCGTCCCGTAGAGCACGGAACAGCCGGCCGTTGGGTCCGGCGCCCGGGTTCTCGAGGTGAGCCCGGAGTATCCGCGTCAGCGCCGGCGGACAAGGTACGACGCGGCTCTCGCCCTTCTCGCGGTGCTTGAGAGGGCCGGGGTCGCGTCGCTGGCCGCTGTTCGACCAGGCGGCTCCGGGCGCAGGACTTGCCTCCTCCACGATCAGTTCCCCCCATCCCTCGTCAGGGATCAGAAGGTTGCGCTTGAAAAGGTTGACCGCCTCCTCGGGCCGGAGCCCCGCGTAGTACATGACGGCGAAGAACGCGACGAGCCGCGGCCCGCTCGGCTTCTGGGCGCGTACGGCCTCCAGGAGCGCACGGGCCTGGCCGGGATTCACCACGATGCGCCTGTCCACCTGCCGTACGGACTTGGTCGCCTTCCAGGGGAGATCAGCGATCGGGTTCCGGTCGAGCAGACGCAGCTCTATGGCGTACTGCATCGCGTTGACCAGCACGCCGCGCGTGCGCTGAACCGTGCTCGCGGCCATCCGCTTGCCGTCCCGGCGGGTCGAGAGTGCCTCCAGGACCTTCCTGGCCAGGGAGGGGTCATTGAGGTCTCCCACTGGCCTCGTGTTCTGCTTGAGCCATTCCAGCGCCTTCCGAAGGCCCTCTGGCGGAGCACCGGCCTTCCTGCGGGGCGAGTTGAAGGCCCACTCCAGAAGGGCGCGACGGAGAGTTTCAGCGTCGGGCCGGCCCCGCGAACTGCTGAGCAAGACCGGCGTCGCGTCGCGAAGCGCACTGGCCGTGATGCGGCGAGAATGCCCGGCTAGGTCGGGCCACTTCATGTCGATGTAGGCGCAGGCGAAGTCGAACCAGCTCATGGCACGCTCAGCGCGTTCCCAGGACACCGGGAGCCCGATGACCGTGCTGAACGCCTCGCCTCGGCGGGCGGCCGACAGCAGATCGGACCGGTAGCTTTCGGCATGGGCGATTGTGCCGAACGACTCGCGGTAGATCCGGCCGTCCACACTCCAGCGAACTCGGTAGTTCGTGGTGATCGCTCGCTTGCGCGTCTCCAGTTTGTAGATGCGCACGTTGTAGGAGATGTCCTTCACCGGGCGCCGTCCTCCAGCGTGGCGAGCCAGCGGTCAAGGTCAGTACGGCGGATGCGCAGGTCGCCGTTCGGGAGTTTGAGGCAGCGGGGCGCGCGGCCCTTGGCGCGCCAGTCGTAGAAGGTGGAGCGGGAAACCTGGAGCTCGTCCAGGACTTCGGCGAGGGTGAGCGTCCCTCGTGGCTTGGTGCCGGTGGTCATGGCTGGGATGTCCTCTCGGCGCGTTGCGGTGGGGTGTATATGGCTGGGCCGGAATGTGCTCCGGGTGCGTCTCTGCTGCGGGGGCTGAAACATCTCCGCATCTCCGCATCTCCGCAGGACCGGCTGTGAGCTGGGCGGATGGTTGCGGAGATGGAAAGGCTCGGGCCGGTGTCATCTCCGCAGGAGGGGGGTCATCTCCGCACCGGGTGCGGAGTTGCGGAGATGGACGGTGGTTGATCGTTGGTATCTCCGCACGCGTTTTGCCAGGTGGCAGGGTGTGTTGCGGGGATGCGGAGATGCGGAGATGTTTCAGCGCTCTGTCACTCATGGCGCTCGACCCAAAAGACGTTCCGGTCGCCGCGGTCGTTCTTGGCGGAGCGGATGACGTGGTCGCCGCGCCAGCGTCCGATCTGGCCGGTGAGGAGCCGGCCGAGAGCAAGGGGGTTGGGCAGGCGGCCGGTGTGGGTGGTGATGAACTGGCCGTCCCAGCGGTCGTTGTCGTCGTAGCCCGGGCCGATGTGGTCGGGTTCGCCGGAGCGGCGTAGGTCGGCTGCGGTCATGGGCTGGTTCCCGTGCAGGCGGTGCCAGCAGGCAAGGAAGGCGCGCCAGCGGGTTTCGTCCTCGTCGATGTCGCGGACGTCGGCGGCGTTGGTCAGGAAGCCGTCGATGCCGTGGTGGGCGAGGAACCCGCCCAGCGATTGCGCCCAGGGGGTGAACTGCCGCATCGAGAGGCCCGCGGCCCGGGGAGCGCCGTTGCCGGTCCAGTCGAGGATCAAGATGAGCAGGTGCCACAAGACGGTGAGCTGGTTGGCCGGGAGGGTGATCCACTGGTCCAGGTGCGGGATGCCGAACCGGGTCTGGTCGCGCTGCTCGGGCCGGGGCATGTTCGGGTCCAGGTGGACGCGGACCGTGCGGGAGGCCATGTCACCGCCGACCTGGAGGTTGTTGCCGGTGGCCATCCACAGCCGGTCGTTGACGGTGGCGATGTTGCGGGAGGCGCCGAGCTGGCGGTCGGACCAGACGCCGGCGGTCACCAGCAAGGCCAGGGTGGGCGAGTCGATGACGGTGCCCTCGGCGAGGTTGTCCCAGACCACCACGCCGACCTGTTCGGCCAGGACAGCGGTGATGGATTTGCGGAGTTCTTCTTCGGTGTAGGCCCAGGGCAGGACGCGCTGGCCGTAGAGCATGCCGGGGCCGCCGGTGAGGATGGACTTGCCGGAGGCGGGCATGGTCGCGTCGATCAGCGCGAACGGGGTGAGGCTGCGGGTGTAGTGCCGCAGGATCGGCGTGGCCACAAGGGCGAGGTAGTTGGCCCGGTCGGCGGGCCCGGCCCAGGGAAAGTCCCGCAGGAACCGATTCAGCAGGAAGTCCCGCGCGACCTGCACCTGCTCCGCGGTCGGACGGTCGGGAACCTCGGGCAGGGCGACCTTGGCGGCCAAGTACAGGCCGGTGGCCGGGTCGTAGCCGGGCCGCTGGAGCAGGGTGCCGTCGCGGCGCAACACCGGCGCGCCGATCACCCCGCGCAGCGGCGGCAGCTTGGGCCAGGTCTTGCCAGCCAGGACGGAGGCGAGGATGTCCCGGGGCGGGGTGACCTCTTCTTCGTACATCTCGACTCCTCCGGCGCCGTCTTTGCGGGAGCGGGTGCGGTAGACGTAGGCGTGTTCGGCCAGCAGCCCCGCCAACGTGGCCGGGGTGATGGTGCTGGCAGTCACCGGGAGCGGGGAGTCTTCGTCAGCGGCGGGGCTGACCTGGCCGCCGGAGATGGTCTCCATGTGGACCAGGGCGCCCCCGGACACGTAGGTGTCGGGCAGGAGCTGGTCGGCAAGGGCGGCTTTGAGGACGCGGATCGTCTCGGGGCCGGACCCGACCTGCACGTGCCTCCACCCGCTCGACTCGTTCGCTCCGTTGGAACCGGTCACGCGGGCACGCTCCGGGGCCGGTGGGCGCCCGCGCGGAACCCGGACTGGACGGTGCGCCGGGCTTGGGTCTCGGGGTGTCCGGCTCGTACGGCGGCCTGCAGCAGCAGGGCCCCGGTGTCGGTCGCGTGCAGGGCGCCGCCGGCGACGAGCTGGCCGAGGGCGACGGACGCGCCGTACAGGGTGGTGTTCAGGCTTCCGTCGGGTGCGGCGGCGATCGCGTCGAGGCTGGCGCGGATCGCGGCGTCGAGGTAGGCGCCTCGGCGGCCTGTGCGCAGCGGGACGACGACGGGGCGTTGCGGGGGGAGCGGGGCGGGGCGGAGCCGGTCGGCCAGCCAGCCCGGCAGCGGCGCTACCGCGTCGCGGCGGACCACCTCATAGACGCCGGAGCCGTCGGGCAGGTCGACGACGCTGCCGGGGCCGACGACGTAGCCGCCGGCGGCGCGGGTGTCGATCAGCCAGCCCAGGCCGTTGCCCTGGTCGCCGGAGGTGTTGCCGAGCGGCGGGTCGCCGGGCGGGGCGGTGAAGTACAGGTGCAGCCCGCCCCGGCGGGTGGCGACGGTGAAGGTGTCGAACGGCAGCACTTGCCCGGTCTGCTCGCACAGGGTGGCCAGGACGTCGGCGCCGTCGTTGACGCCGGGCATTGCCCAGGCGGGCGGGGGCGTCTGGCCGGGCTTGGGCGTGTCTAGGTCGACGACCACGAGGTTGGAGGGGCCGCAGGCGATGCCGATGTTGAACGGGCGGCGGCCCCACAGGCGGCGGATCAGTTCGGGGTCGGTGGTGTTGTGTTCTGTCCACGCCCAGCCCTTCAGTGGCACCTTGCCCCCTGGCACGAGCGGGAAGACGTGCCAGCCGCGGGCGGCGGCGGCCAGGGCGTAGCGGGTCAGGTCTGTGGTCATCGGCGCGTCTCCTTTGAGGCGTCGAGGTCGTCAAGAAGGGGCGGAATGAGCGGCCTGACCCTTGCCGTGGGTGGCCGCTAGGTTCTCGACCGGGACGGCGTAGTTGTCGGCTTGTACGTACGCGGCTCAGCGCGTCACGACGGGCTTGCCGAGGTCGCGGTGGGTCAGGTTCACCCGCAGGCCTCGGCCGCGGAGCCGGGTGGTGAGGAACTGGGCGAAGACGGGGGCGCGGTGACGGCCGCCGGCGCAACCGAGAGCGACGGTCACGCCGTCGGCGGACGGGCCAGACAGCAGCGCGGTCACGGCGTCTTTGGTCGCCTCCAACAACTCCGGGATGCCGGACGTGCCCAGCACTGTCGTGCGGACCGGCTCGTCGTGGGCGCTCATGTGCCGCAACTCCGGGGAGATGTGCGGGTCCCGGAAGTGCGCGCGCAGGTCGATCGTCAGGTGCGCCGGGGGCGGCGCCGCGTGCAGGTAGCCGAACGAGATGATCTCGACGGTGGCGACGTGGGGACCGGTGTCGGCCATGATGGGAGTTCCTCCTTTGGTGGGGGCTGTGGGCGCGTCCGCGGTGGCCGGTCTTGGCGGATGGACCACCGTGGTACGCGCCCGTTGCGTCAGCTGGTGGCGGCGGTTCCGCCGGTGCTGGTCTGGCCGGTGATCCATCGGCCGTCGTAGGGCAGGGCTCGGCCCTGCCGGATGAGCGTGTAGACCGCGGCGTAGGTCTCGCCCAGCTCGCCGGGGACACGAGCCAGGCGGCCGGCCGCGTAGCCGAGGCGCTGCTCCGCGCTCGCGAGGATCTCCAGGGCGGCCATGATGTCCGCGATGACGTGGGTGTTCTCTTCGGTGTCCGGGATCGTCTCCAGCAGCGCGTCAAGCTGGTCGCGGTAGGACCGGATGCGGAACAGGCGGTGCCGCATGTCGTCTTCCAGGTCGACGACGGCGTTGACCAGCGCGCGGTCAGTGCGCCACGCCTCGCCGTGGTGCGCGGGCTGCATGCCGAGCGTCAGGGCGCAGCCCATCAGCCCCCGGTAGCCGCTGACGTCCAGGCCGGTCGCGCGGCACGAGCCGACCATGCCGGCGGCGGCCGCCGCTATCTCTTCGGTGTCGGCCAGCTCGACGGCCTGCCCGAGATACGTCGCCATTTCCATCACTCTCCGTGCTGCTGATCGTGTCTGTGGGAGTCGTGGGCGGCGGATCGCCTCATCACCTCATCGACTCATCGCCTCGCCCCGTGCCCCAGGTAGAGGAGCGCTCAAAGGCGAATGAGGCGATCCATGAGGTGATCCCATGAGGTGATCCGCGCCCATCACTGAGCGTGTTCCGCGCCCGCGTTCGCGGGCTCTCGCGTCGTCGCGTGCCAGCGGGACGCCGGGCCTGCTCCGCGCAGCTCGGCGTCGCCCTCGTCCCGCAGGGCCTGCATCAGGCGCAGCGTGTGCTGCGTGCTGTAGCCGATCGCGTCGGCGATGTCCGAGATCCGCGCCCCGCCGTCCTGGCGGATCAGGGCGAGGATCTGCTCACGCTTACCGCTCGGCACGAACGACGTGGCGGCGCGCTCGACAGCCCGGAACATCTCCCACCGGGCCGCGGAGTGCTCCCGGACCCTGGCGGCCTCCTCCTCCGTCGGGGTCGGCACGAGGAACAGCCGCGGCCGGTCCTGCGCGTCGGCGGCGGGCGCGGCCTGCGCGGCGGCGGCCGGCTGCTGCACGGGCGCGGCCGGTGCCGTCGCGGGCACGTCCCCAGCCTTGAGCCGCTCGTAGGTCTCGCCCCAGAACTCCAGGAGTTCCGGCTCGAACTCGCTCGGCTCGCGGCCGGCGCCCAACTCCTCGACGTCGTCCAGCTCCTTGAGCATGAACGTCCGCCCGAGGCCGGTCAGGCTTCCCATCGCCGTCAGCGCGACGACGCCCGGCTTGCCCTCGCCGTACTTCGCCATGTTCGGCAGATCGACGGCGGCCTCGCCGACGGCGTTGTTCGCCTCGCTGGACCGGGCGAGCTTGAGCAGCGCCTGGCGGTCAAGGTTCGACCGGATGTCAGCACCGCCCATCCATGCGGCGGTGCCGCGCTGCCCCACGATGATCACGCCCACGCTCTCGGACCGGCCCTTGCTCGTGATGGTCTTGAGTGCCGCGACCGCGCGCTGTGCGAGCACGTCGCCGGGCGCGACCAGCGCGTCCACCTCGTCAATGACGATGACGTGCAGCGGGTGACCAGGCCGGGGCTCGAACACCGCCGCGGTATTGTGCTCGGCGCGGTGGCCGACCTCGGCGGCGGCCAGCTCCAGCATCACGACCGCGCGCTCACGCTCACGCGGGCCGCACGCGGCCAGGTCCAGCGCCCCCGAACCCCGCCAGCGCCGCAGGTCCTTGGCCTTGCTGACGTCGATGCCCCAGACGGTCGCGTTGTCGGCGGCGGTCAGCCGCTCCAGCACGTTGTTGAGCAGCACCGTCTTGCCGCCGCCCTTGATGGCGACGATGTACCAGTGGGCGGCGCCGTCCTCGTCCCAGACGACGAACTCCAGCGGGGCCCCGGTCTCCGGGTCCTGCCCGATGACGAGCGGCCGGCGGGCGTCGGCCACCTCGGGCAGCTCGATCTCCGGTTCGTCGTCCAGCAGCGGGTGAAGGATCGGCTCGGCCCACGGGTCACGCAGGCGCACACTGATTTCGATCTGCCCGGCGATGTCGCCCTCACGGAGGATGACCCGGCTGCGCTTGGTGTCGAAGTCCTCGGCGATCCGCTCGGCCATCGCCTTCGTGCAGAACGTGGACGCCCGCTTACCGGTGCCCTTGGTGGAGATCAGGGCACGCTCACCGAGGCGTGTCGCCGCCGACGAGATGACCCGAGCGCCGGACATGCCCCAGCCGTCGAAGTACGCCTCCCAGTCGATCCGAGGCACGTCACCCTTGACCCGCTTCGGGCCGCGGTCCCGGCCGACGCCGGACAGGCCCAGCCAGTGCAGGCCGTAGCCGACGCCGAACGCCCCGCCGAAGATCCACGACATCAGGCCGGACGGTCCCGCGACCGGGCCGACGACGTCGGCCGCCGTCAGCCACGCGCCCGCCGACGCGGCGGCAGCGGCGTTGCCCCAGGTGCGCAAGCCGTCGCCGCACCGGTTCAACGTCATGGCGTGGGAGACGATCGTCCCGGCGGCCCCGACGGTCAGCAGGCCCCACCACGGCAGGTGGTTGGAGTGCGCGAGCCACCCGGCCCCGTACAGCGCGGCGCCGCCGGGCAGCGGGGCGCGCTCGGCGGGGGCCTCCATGACCCAGCGGGCAGCTTGACGGAGAACGCCTTCGCTGCGCTCGTCCGTCGTGGCCGGGGCCTCTGCCCGCACGGCGTGGTCCGCGTGCGGCGGCGTGGGGCACCGGTCGGCGCGCTTGCTCACGTCCTGGTCCTTCCGTGGTGGTTCGCGTGGTGGTGCTGGTGGCCGTGCCTCCCGGCGGCTCGATGCCGGGCCGGGAGGCGCGGGGCTGGGTCACTGGCCGGTGAAGAACCGGCCGTTGTACGGGAGGACCACGCCGTTCCGTACGGCGTCCATGACCTCCTGGTAGGCGGCGAGGAACGTCCGGTGCGCCTCGGCCATCCGCTGCGTCAGCTCGCCGACGTGCCCGGAGAAGTCGCCCAGGCCTTGCACGGCGCGGGGGTCGAGGCCGACCTTCTCTAGGCAGTGCCGGTGCAGCTCCTCGTACGCCTCGGCGTAGCCGCAGATCCCGGCGACCTCACCGGTCATGAGGTTGAGCAGGTCGGCGTCGCTCTCGGGCTCGAAGGTGGCGATGCGCTGAGAGATCTGCGCCCAGTCGGCGGGGGCCAGGGCGCGGAGAGATTCGTCGCTGCTCGCGGCCTGGGTCGTGCCGTCGAACATGGATCGCACGTCGTTCGCGGTGCGAGGGGTGGGGATGCTCATGGTCTTCTCCTTCGGGTTGTCGGTCGTGCTGTCCGTCGAGCTGTCGGAGCTCGCGGAGTCGTTCGGGAGGTCCAGGGGGCGGCGGCTGATCAGCAGCTCAGACCCGCAGGGGCAGGTGATCCCCTCGGCGGTCTGTCCGGCCGGGATCGTGATCGTGTGTTCCTTGCCGCAGTGGCGGCACTTGACGGTCGCCGTGAGGGGCGCGTCGGCGGGCTTGCCGTTGACGGTGCTGCCGTTCACGGGTTTGCCGTTGGCGGCGGTCGGGGCCGGCGCCGGGTCGCCCTTGGTGGTCCGGCTCCACACCGGGGAGCGGTCCGTCTTGGTCTCCCATCGGCGGCGCGCGGCGGCGGTGATGGTCTGCCCGAGCTTGATGGCGGCCTGCTTGGTGGCGTCTTCCGCCTTCGCTTTGGCGGCCTCCTGGCGGGCGGCCTTCGCCTTGCCCCACCGCCAGGAGTGGCCGGTCGCGCGGCCGATCAGCTCGGCGGCGGCCTGGCCGCTGCGGGTCGCGGTGAGCGGCCGGGCGCCGCTGGCGTTCCACGCGGCCACGAGCAGGCTCGGCTTGTCCGGGCCGGTGGCCGGCGCGGGCTCGCCCTTGGCGGCGCGTTCCTTCGCGCGTTCCTTGCGGGCCGCCTTCTCCGTGGCGCGGGTCTGGGCGTTCGGGCGGTTGTTGGCCTTGGCCAGGCCCCAGCCGCAGTACCCGATCAGGAGGGCGACGAGCACCCACTCAATGACGCCCACCGAGCGACTCCTCCCTGAGCTGGGCGGCGGCGACGGCCACGGTCAGGCCCGTGACGAGTGCCACGCCGAGGGCCAGCGCGACGAGGACGGGCACGGGCGGGATGTCGAGCAGCGAGCAGACGGCCAGCACGGCGATCGTGAGCCCGAGGAAGCCGAAGAAGCTCGGGCGGATCGCCCAGGCGCGGGTCAGGATGTCGCGGAGGTGCGGCGGGTACGTCGGGTTCGTGGTCATGGCGGGGCGCCTCACATCTGGTTGAACAGGGACACGAGGTCAGAGCTGAACAGCTCGTTGGCGACGCGGCCGATCGCCCCAGGCGCGGCCAGGCAGAAGAACGGGACCGCGACCGCGAGGACGTAGGTGATGCGCTCGATCTTCTTCGTCAGGTAGTCGATGACGATGGCGGCCAGGCCGATGATGGCGACCGCCTTCACGAAGTCGTTCGCCCAGCCGGTGACGGGGTTGGCGCCGTACTTGGCGACCAGGCCCGCGCCGAGCACGAGCAGCGCCACGACGACCTTGTCCCACTTCTTCGCGCGGATCATCAGGCCCGCGATGACGAGGGCGGCGATTCCAGCCCACATGGCGATCTCTCCTAGTGGATCGTGTCGGGAGTGGTGGAGTGCGTGAGGGGCGCGGTGGGGTCCCAGTCCAGGCGGACTCAGGCCGTACGCCCGGAGACCAGGCCGGACAGCCACGCCACGACGTGCGGGTGCAGGCGGGTGAGGGACAGGCCCCACCAGGCCAGAGCGGACAGGATCGCGATCGTCATCAGGTGGCTGATGACGGATTCGCGCTGCGGCCGACGTGTGCTGCTCATTGGGCCACCTCCGCCGCCCCGTTTCGGACCTTGGAGACCCAGCCGATCGACCAGCCGGTCTTGTCAGCGAGGGCGCGCACGCTCGCGCCGGGGGTGTTCAGCACGAGAGCGCGGGCGTCGTCCTCCGGCAGCCGGGGGGCGTTCACCGCGAGCGCCTTGCGGGTGTCCACGGCAGCGTTCACGCCGCCGCTGCCCGCGTTCACGACCTGACGTTCACGGCGTTCACGGGCCATCGCCTCAGCCCGTTCACGGGCCTGCCGCTCCTGCTGTTCACGCACCTGGCGTTCACGCTCGGCCCGCTCGCGCTGTTCGCGTTCACGGCGCTCCCGCTCGGCCCGCTCGGCCTGTTCACGGGCCTCCCGCTCCTGACGCTCCCGCTCCTGCCGGCGTTCCTCCCTTTCCACCTCTTCACGGCGGAGGGCGATCTCGGCTTCCCGCTGCTCACGGGCCGTTCTTGCCTCGTGGTCGAGCCGCTGCTGCTCCAGCTTGGCGGCGTGCTCACGGGCCTCCCGATCGAGCCGCTCCTGCCGCTCCTGCTGGCGTTCACGCTCGGCGCGCTCGGCCTGTTCACGCTCACGCTGGGCCTGTTCACGGGCCTCGCGTTCACGGCGCTCGTGGACACGCTGCCGCTCGGCCTCCGCCTGCTGTTCACGCTCGATCCGATCGAGCGCCTTGGCGATGGCCCGGCGGTAGGCAAGACCGGCCTCAGCGGTCACGATCAGCAGGAGCGGGGCGACCGCGTGAACAGCGACCCCGGCAAGATCGTGCTTCCAGGCGGAGTCGCCGATGTTCAGCGCCACCGTGAACAAGCCGGTGAGCCAGCGCAGGACAACCGGCCAGGCTCCGCCGTTGCCCCCGAGCCGCGACACCGCCGAATCGAGCCGGATCACGATGACCACGGCCGCGTCGACGACGAGCGGCAAGATCGGGGCCGTCCAGTCCCAGTCGTCGGGGGTGACCCGCTCGACGAGCGGCGTCACCGTCAGGACCGAGAACAAGATGGCGCCCGCGGTGATGGCCCACGTCCCGACGCTCAACGTCCGCTCGGCCACCATGATCTGCTTCTGTGACAGTGGCGCAAGCTTCATGCCGCGCTCCTTTGCTGGGTGTCCGCGCAGTCCAGGCAGGTGCCCAGGTGGCGGGGCAGGACGTAACCGGCGTCCCTGCGGCAGTCGGGGCAGGTCCGGCGGGCGGCGTTGGCCTTGGCCAGCGCGTCGAGCTGGGCGGGGGTCGCAGTGCGCTTGGGCAGGGCGAAGCGGACGTCGTACAGGTAGGCGGCGCGCACCCCGAGGGCGCCGTGCCGGCGGGACGCCCACAACACCTGTGCCTGGACGCCCTGCCCGCCGGGCCGGAGTCCGGCGGCGGTGAGCTGGCGGCAGGTCAGCAGGTGGGCGGGCGCCATCCGCCAGGGGTAGGTGGGCATGCCGTACCGGGACCCGGCGGGGTCCCAGAATCGGGAGCGGATACGGCTCACTTGTCCCGCCTCCCGTCCTGACCTGCCCATGTCTGCCGCAGCCGGTGCACGGCGGCGATGTCGGGCAGGTCCTTGGGGCGGCGGGCGGCCTGCTTCCAGCGCAGGACGTCGCCCAGGCGCATGAAGGGCAGGCCGTCGATGACGTCCGCGGTGCCGATCAGGTGCTCGGTCGGCCATCCGGGGGTCCAGCGGTCCACGAACTCGATCGCGGCCGTGGGGTGGTGGACCACCAGCCCGTGCCCCGACAGGGCCGGTCGCGGGGCGTCCAGGCTGGTGGCGATGTCCCAGGCGGGACCGGTGGCCACCACGTCCAGGTCACCTATCCGGGCGCGAAGGCCACGGACGAACAGGGCAGCCGAACCGCAGATCACATACGTGCCGTGGGGCAGGTTCAGCCGAGCGAGTTCAGCAAACAACCCGGCGGGGTCCGTCAGCAGCACACAGGGCGACGGCTTCGGCTGCATGGCACCGGTGACGCTGGTCATCACGGGGTCTCCCTTGCGTGATCAGTGCGACCGGCGGCGGCCTCGCGCAGACGGGCGGCGGCCTCGGTCGCCAGCTCGGCCAGCCGGTCCATCGCGGCAGCCTCGGCGGCCAGGTCGGCGCCAGCGGCCCCTAGGGCGAACCAGACGTGCCGACTGGAGACGGTGAGGAACGACACCTGCCGCTCGGCGTTGAAGTCGAGGCCCATCTCCTCGGCGCGCGGCCTGTAGATGGCCACGCTCGTGTGGATGTCGCTCACCGGGACACCTCCGGGTCGTCCCTCGTGGCCTCGGCGGCGGCCTGCGCCCCGTGCCAGGCCTGCTCGCGCTCGTCGATGCGCTGCCGGGCCTCGTCCATGGCCCGCAGGCGGGCCGTGACCGCGTCCAGGCCCTTGCCGCGCAGTTCCTTGACGCGCTCGTGGTAGACCTCAAGGTCACTCACGCCGGGCCCGTGGGGCGGGGAGCTTGACGGCGTCCCCTGCGCGCCGGCGATGCGGGCGCGCTCGATCAACGAGGCGAACGCGATCAGGGTGGGCTGGTCCATGAGGTCCTCGGCCCAGGCGACCATCAGCGTGTCGTAGGCGCCCAGCGGCAGGCCGCGAAGGGCGTGCCGCCAGACCGCCCGCGCGGAGGCGATCGAGTCCAGGCCCGGCAGCTCGACGCACGGCGCGCTGTCCAGAGGGCTCGTGGGGATGGTGGTGGTCATGCCGGGCCTCCTACAGGCCGTTTCGGGCATGGGACAGGGAGCGGCACGCGCCGCAGGAACGGACCGGGCGGACGCCGTGCAGGCGGCAGATCTCTACCTGCAAGCCCGGGGTGTGGCAGCGCGGGCAACCGGTCGCACAGCCGTGGTCGCGCTCGCACTCGGCGCAGTGAAAGCGAGCCATCAGCGGCCACCCCCGCACGGGGGAGCCGCGGCCGCCCGGCCGCACTCAACGCAGACCGGGGAGTAGCCGGCGCCGTGGACCGGGCACCGGGCCTGGTCCTCGCTGCGGTGGATGCCCTCGCACAACGGGCACTGGTAGCGGCCCATCAGCCCACCTCCGGGGCGTCCGGGCCGGACACCGCCTGCTGGTGGCAGGCCGCACACAGCCACTCCTGGCGGCCCGTGAGCTGGTTGAACTGCGCCGCGACGTCGGCGGCCATACCGCACTCGATGCAGGTCAGCTGGATCTGCTCGGCGGCCCACGCCGGAGCCGGGCCGTGAACGGTGGTCAGCGCGTTGCCCAGCGCCACCCACACCGCCCACGCCTCGTCCGTGGTCAGCGGCACACGGCCGTTACCCACGCACAGGTAAGCCGGGTACGCGCCGCCAATACGCACCGTGATCCGGGCGGTGCCGGACTTGTTGTGCGGGGCGGGGGAGCTGACGGAGAAGTACCGGGGGGCGGTCATCAGGCCGCCTCTCGCTCGTCGGCCGGCACCAGGGACAGGGCGCGGATCTCGCGGGAGGTGAACCCCGCCCACACGCCCTCACTGGGGCGGATGGCCAGGGCGTAGGCCAGGCACGCGGGCCGGGCCGGGCACGAACGGCACACCTTCTTAGCCGCGTTCTCCCGGTACCGACGCACCCCGGGCCGCTCGGGCTCGAAGACGTCAGGGCCGGTGAACAGCTCGGCGTCGGCGATGGTGCAGGCCGGTCCGGCCTGCACCATCGCCTCGCGCAGCTCGCCCACCAGGCCGGGCGCGGTACGCGTACGGGCGCCCATCAGGCGGCCTTACCGGCGGAGGCGTTCGGCCGGCAGATCGGGCAGGGGTAGGGGCCGGAGCCGGGGTTCCAGATCTGCCCGTTGCGGCAGTCCGAGGTGCATCGGTCGGACCGGGCGCGGGTGGTGTGGGCGACGGTCATCAGGCACCCGCCTCACACCGTGAGCACGTCGCGCTACTGCTGTGGCCACCGCAACCGGTGCAGGTGTACACCGGCTGCGACGGGCCGTCGTTCGCCCCGGCAGGCCACTGCTGCCGAGCAAAAGACCCATGGGTCATGATGAGGACACCTCTCTAAGGGGTGCCGGGGCGTGGATCTCTCGTTTGGCGACTTGGGCCACGCCTCGGCTTTTTGATGTCCAGCCCACCTCTCGTCTACTCGACTAGAGGAGCTGTCGCTCATGTATCTCAAACTCGTCTAGAGGAGTCAAGCGCTATCGCGCAGGAAGTTGGTAGGAGAGCACGTACGCGTCACTCGACATAACCGTGTCGCACACTTCGACAGCCCTGCCGACCTCCGCGTAGGCCGTCCGGATCAGATGGAAGACCGGCACTCCGGGGGCGAGCTTGAGCGCCCTGACCTCGTCGCGTAGAGGCATCCGTGACTTGATCTCCTCGTCGAAATGATCAAGTCGGTAGCCCAGCTCCTCCAGGCGCGCATAGATGCCGCCCGGGCCGGAGTCAGGTTCCGCAATCCGAGTACCCCCGGCAATGCTGGAGGGGATATAGGACACCGCTGTCTCAACAGGATGGCCATCGATCAGATACCGGCGTGACCTGATGATCACCGTTGCGCCTTGGGGGAGTCCGAGCCGGTTCAGTACGTCGTCTGGCGGTTGGGCCTCGCTGATCTGGATCGAGTCGACGGTCGGCTTGCCGCCGGCACCCTCTGTCTCGACGATGAACGCTGCTTTCCCTTGCTCTCGATGGCGACGAGCGAAGCGATCGGACGCCAGGCGTCGTACGGGAGGCCGTGAGCGCACGAACACCCCACGGCCATGCTCAGCAACCGTCAGCCCTTCGCTCTGCAAGAGCTGGAGAGCATTACGAATGGTCATGCGCGCAACACCGTAGTGGGCCATGAGTTGGCTCTCCGACGGCACCTTCGACCCGGGCGGAAGGGTGCCGCGGTTCATGGCCTCGCGCAGATGGTCGGCGATCTGCTTGAAGACCGGGCGGTCGGATGTCGCGTCGAGTCCCGGCAGGGCGATGTCCGCCAACGGTCAACTCCTCCACTCGTACATACGTGCACTACCGTGAGTCTAACTGGGCAGATAGGCCATCGGAGGGCCGCATGGATCAGGACAACCGCCACTCGGTGAGCGTCGCCGGCGTCATTCTCGACAAGCAGGGCCGCGCATTGCTCGTCCAGCGACGAGACAACGGTCATTGGGAGGCGCCCGGCGGAGTCCTGGAGCGAGAAGAAGACATCCTCACGGGTCTTCGTCGGGAAGTTGCCGAGGAGACCGGTCTTGAGGTTGAACCCGAAGCGCTGACCGGGGTCTACAAGAACATGACTCGGGGGATTGTGGCGCTCGTGTTCCGATGCCGCGCCATCCGCGGGACTCTCACCAAGACAGACGAGACGAAGGCCTTCCAGTGGGCGACTGCCGCGGAAGTGTCGTCAATCTCGTCCGAAGCATTTGCGATCCGCATCCTCGACGCGATGGAGCATCGCGGCCACCCGGCAATCCGGCAGCATGATGGGGTGCACTTGATTGCCCTGTGAGTTCCAGCGTCCCTGATTCAGTCAAAAACCGCGTTCAGTTCGGATAGGCGAGCGAGGCCCCCGTGTACCCTGGCACCTCCCAGAACAAGAAGCCGGTCACCAGCGCAGCCTGGGCACCAGCTGATCTGGTTAGTCCGAGAAGATCGGCGTCACGGGCGACGATCAAGCGTGATGATAACTTCCCTCATGGAATCAAGCCGCCTTCGGCAGGCGAGCATGCTTGACAGCCCTCGACTGCACCTAACTGGGGAGAGGGAAAAGAGGCTCAACGCGGCCTGGGAAGCCAGTCATGGCCCGTATCTCCAAAAATGCACGCGAACCACATAGCGATCCACCGGGCCGCGCGCCCCGCCTTCTCCGGCGGGCATGCAGCCTCTTCGGGCCGGCCCGCCGTCGAGGCGTACGGGCAGGCACCTAACAAACCGAGAAAGCCCGGAGACCAAGGGCGACGTTCTTTATGCGCTTCCCAGTTCCTACCGGTTCCAGGGCGGGTTCTTTATCGGCACTAGCGTCTTGCCGTCGTCACACCGCTGCGCCACTTGCCGGCGCGGTGCGCGCCCGCGGGCGACAAATGATGGAGAGAAAAATAGCAGGCGAAGGAGACACGAGCCAGCCTTGGGGCTCCGCCCCAAACCCCGGGGTGTCAGGCTCCGGGATGAGCGGCTTCTGGGAGCAGAAGCGCTGTAGAGGGCTTAGGTAGGTGCCCTGATCGTCCCGCCCGCCATCGACTTGGGCAAACCAAGCAACCCGACTCCTCCGGGTCAAGCCCGGCTGTGCCGGCAGGACCACCAGCGCGCGAGGATGTCCACCGGGATCATGTACACGCGAAGCCGAGCTTGACCCTCTGTCGTCGCCCGATGCCCCTTCGGGATGGGTCAAAGGCAGACGGGAAGATTAGGGATATGGGAGCTGTGAGCTGCGCTAAATCATTCACTCACCTACCACCCGTCGCTAATATCCCAGGCGGCTCTCGGATCTCTCGGAGATTTCCCTATCCACCTAATAAGCCCCTCGCTTTCTAGGGCTTTGAGTCGTGTGGTTATTGCTGGGCGACTGAGATCCAGGCTTTCCGCAAGGTCGCCTGTGCTAAGAGGTTTGCCTGCGGCCCGCAGGGCATCTAACACACGCTCGCTCCCTTTCGGAAGGCGTGCAGCCAAACGCGCATCTAGTCGTGGCAGCGCTGTTAGAATAAGGCGAACGCTTCCGCTGTATTGCTTATACATGGGATCCGTCAACCCAACGCGGCGCATCTCATCAAACATGCGTTTGATGCCCTCGCCGAGTTCTTGGCCAATTCGCAAATCTGCGCAGACGCGCGCAATCCTAGGATTTCTGGCAAAGCGACTTATCTGTAGTGGGGCGTTGGGATTGGCAAGTCCAGGAAACCGTCCTGGGCTGTTGATCTCGATGCGATTTGGGTATATTTCTACTCGTATGTGATCACCGGCAAGGCTATATGATCTATGAATTACGGCGTTTACCAGGCCCTCTAGCCAAACATCTCGCGGCACGATGGGTCTTCCTTCGAAGCGTCCGGACTCCGTGAGAGATCGCCTGATCGGCATTAGTTCTTCGATCTTGTCACTTGCATCTTGGATCGCCTGAGGTATCGGTCCATCTATGCGAAAATCCGATCCCTCTTCTATTCCAAGGGTTGAGCCGGTACCTCTCTCTGTAGTGAGGAAACGTATCACTCGGATATGGGCCTCGGGAAATATGTCCTGAGGGTGCTGGCCGAAGAGTAGATAGGCAGCGTTTGTCAATTCATTGTTTCTAGTGGTAAGACTTCTGGCCCGAAAGACCTTTTCTGCTGAGCTTTGCGCTCTCATGCTGTCGAGGTAGTTGTCGACGATATCTGGATCGAGATCATCGAATGTGATATCGGGGCAGGGAAATCCATCGTACTGGCTTTGCCCCTTGTCAAATTCCAGCTCTTGGCGTTGGCGGTAAGTCAACTTTCTGGACTCGTCGCCAATACGCAGATAGCTGTCTCCGTTTTGTAGCTCGTGTACGCGTTCCCCTGGTTCTATTCTAATTACTAGGAGGGAGTCCCGCTCACCCTGATCGTTGATGCAGGTCACATGGTCGAACCTTGCCCTCACGGGAGGGGATGTGAAGTCGACAGGAGCTTGCCTGTAGGCATTGAGCTTGTCCTCTTTGCCTGTTGTTCCCTCTACCTTGCCGTTCCACAACCCAATCACGATCGTTCCACCTTCGGCGTTGGCGAAGGCGACTAGGGGTATACCAAGATCTTTCGGAGCGATCCTGCTGCTCTTCCGCTCAAACCACTGATCCTCACGCAGGGCCAGCAAGTACGGCCCCACCTCCTCCGGGGGGGCCGAGAGCGCAGCATCTACCTCGTTGGTGGTCACAGGCGTACTCTAAGGAGTTTGAAGTAGCTGATCCAGTTTCAGCGGTCCCAGCTACCCCGTGGCGCGGCCGTCGTGCCAGGGGCGGGAGCTTTTAAGTAAAACTGAGAGTAGTGTATCTCTGCCACGAAACCCCAGGTCAGAGGGGGTGTGCCCTTCCTCTGGAGGTTGGAAGTAAAACTGCAAGTAGCCACACAGCCGATCGCTGTGGGCGTGGCGAGCAGCTGAGACCGTCGAGAGCCGCGCTGACCCCTACGCTGCGAGGGAGGGCCGCTTCGGGGGTGCCGAACCCTACACAGCGAAGTCGGCCTTGCTGGAGCCATACCCGCCCTCAATCGGCCAGATGACGACGATGCCCTGGCTGTGGGCGAGCGCGATCAGTCGGCGCGAGGCTCGGTGGGAAGCAGGATCGCGCGGGCAGCTTCGAGGGGGAATCGGCCGTAGTCGGCGAGCTGCCCGATCATCATGCGCACGTTCTCCCCAGCGACGCTCCCCTTCGCCTCCACCAGGAGCTTCAGGTTCTTGTCGTACAGGTCATTGAACAGCGGCCGCGTCTCTCCCGGGGGAGCATCTGGTGCCGACCCACTGCATGCCCCTTGCCGCGCGAGTAGTAAGCGAGGGTCTGCACAAGGCTGGCCTCCTGCCGCTCGACCTCGTACGGCTCCTGTGCCGGGTTGACGAAGCTGCGCTCGGTGAGGTCCTGGAGATGATCCCTGGCCTCGGTCCCAGTCTTCTTCGCATCGTCAAGCAGCCGGGCCAGCTTGGTCTGCGGCGGCTGCGGATCGGTGCGAATCGGCTTCAGCCGGAAGACGATGACCCGACGCAGCGACCCCCCTCCGCTCTCCGACGCGTCCGCCTCGCACCAGGGGTACTCGTCGTACACCGCAAACCCACCGAGATAAGTAACGGTGCCGCGGGCGCCCTGGAAGACGCGCAACGGGTGCCCTTGTTGAGGATGCTCGCGTTCCCGGGAATCATCCGCTGGTCGCCGTACTGCCCTTCGCCGCTCTAGTGGCACAGGCCGTCGGGCCATCTAGAAGATCACTGAAAATCTTGCGTTCTGGCCTCGCTTGGGACAGCACGGGGCCAGACTTCGTCGGCATGCAGGGTGAGTGGACCGGGGAGCCGGTCGGACCGGATGTGTGGGTGACCTGCCGGGA